>NZ_QSFY01000011.1:44227-87652 GCF_003467965.1 Collinsella sp. AM42-18AC | reverse complement strand
ATTGCCAGACCGGAGGGGCGCCGGGGGCGGGAATCGCGCACTCCATATTTTGTTCACAAATGAATAGGTCCCTCAGTCGCATCACTGAGGTTAAAACTGAAGCATTGGCTTCTGATATTGGCGATGACCAGCTGGTTTATAGGTGTTAAGGCATCGGTCATCTCTGGAGCGCCACTTTACTCCAAAAGCATCAGCTATTTGTTTCCCGTCGGTAAAAGGCAGGTTTTGTTCGCCAAGCGTTCTTATATATAGAGAAGTTCGGGTTCGAACCCGTGTCGCGGCAACAAAAAAGCGGCCGGCATCCGCCAGTCGCTTTTCTATTCTATGGTGGGCCGTCAGGGGTTCAGCCTGCTCCGCAGGCGGCCGCTGCGGCGCTTTCGCGCCTTGCGCGCTGCACTGGCAAACGCTCACGCGTTTCCTCAGCTCCGCGCCCTTTCGGGTTCGAACCCATGAAAGGGCGACAAAAAAGGCGGCCAACCGAAGTTGACCGCCTCAACAATCTTTGGGTGGGCCGTCAGGGGTTCGAACCCTGGACCTTGGGATTAAAAGTCCCCTGCTCTGCCAGCTGAGCTAACGGCCCGCGGGTGGCATTGTACCACGGTCTGGGACTATTCCCAACTCCATTGGCCGTTCTGGAAAATCACAACTTCACGTCCATCAGGCGTAATGCCCGTAATATCGATATCGTCCGTGCCGATCATAAAATCGACGTGCGTGCTCGAGACGTTTACGCCATGCTCCAGGAGCTCCTCCTTGGACATGTCATACCCACCCTCGATGCATTCGGGGAAACCGACACCCAGCGCGAGATGGCAGCTAGCGTTCTCATCATAGAGCGTGTCATAGAATAGAACGCCACTTTCACGGATCGGCGTGTTCTTGGAGATAAGCGCGACCTCACCCAGATGAGCGGCACCTTCATCGGTGTCAATAATGCTCGCAAGCGTCGCCTTACCCACGCGGGCATCGTAGTCCACTACGCGGCCCGCCTCGAACTTAATCCAAAAATCGTCAACCTTGTTACCGTGGTGAATGAGCGGCATAGCCGAATACACGATACCGTCGGCACGCATACGATCAGGCGAGGTGAAGACTTCCTCGGTGGGAATGTTGGGGAAGAAGGGGTGCCCATCGGGCGTCTTGCCCTTGCCGCCGGCCCACTCGTGACCTTTCGTCATGCCAATCGTCAGATCGGTTCCATTTGCCGAGGTGTAATGCAGGTAGTCGAAACGATTGTCGTTCAGGAAACGCAGGTTCTTTTCGAATGCGGCGTCATGGAGTTCCCAGTCGCTCTCCGGGTCCTGGCCATCGGCGCGAGCGGTGTGCAGAATCGCATTCCACAGCTTATAGATTGCAACCTCATCGGCGTCTCCCGGGAACACCTCGCGCGCCCAAGCAACGACCGGCGCGCCGGCGATGCACCACGGGTTGATGTTGTAGTCCAGTCCGCGGCGGAAGACCTTGCACTGCGTGTTCCTTGCCTTAGAAGCTGCAGCAGGCTTAGCGGGATCGATGCCCTTAAGAGCGGCAGGGTCCGCACCCTCGATAAAGATAAAGCAGGCACCATCCTGGGCCAGTGAATCAAGCTGCAGGCGCTTCCACTCGGGCGTCTGCTCAAAATAGCTTTTCTCGACATGCTCGTACGTGAGCCTCGTCACGGCGTCATCGGCCCAAATAACCGTCACGTGACCGGCACCGGAGGCATAGGCCTCCGCGACCACCACGCGCGCAAACGGCGCGCACTCGACCGGAGACTGAACGACAACCTCCTGGCCGGGCTTGACGTTTACGCCCTTGCGGACAACCAGGCGCGCATAGTTTTTTATCTTGGGCTCTAGGGCCTTCATGCCCTCCAGAGCCTCTTCGCCCGTCAGGGCAGCTCGAATCATGTGCCACTCCATCTATCTATAGAACAGTAAAAAGGCGCGCCGCAAAAACGACGCGCCTTATATCTTAGCGATAAGTATGCATGCAAACGCTACTTCTTCTTGGAGTCCTTCTTGTCCTCCTCGGCAGCCGAGCGCTCGATAAGGGCGTTGAGCTTGTTCTCGGACATGCCCTCGGCCTGCGTGCGGTACATGTTGCGCAGGGGACGAATACGAACGAAGTCGTAGATGAAGTCACCCAAAATGACGACGTAGGACAAAACGATGCCGACCATCTGGACAGGGCTGGACACCATGCCAGCGGGAGCGAAGTACAGCGAAGCCCAAATGGCCACGACGAGCACCATGCCGATAGTGAGCACGGCCCACCAGATGCGGCGGCGCTTGGTGTAGTCCTCATCCTGCTTGAGAAGGATATTCGACACCGTGTAGATGCGATCCTCCTTGGCGCGCTGCTTAGCCTTGCGGGCGCGCTTCTCCTCTTTAGAGAGGCCCTCGAGGTTCTCGCCCTTCTCGAGCTCTTTGCGGCGTGCCTTAGACGAAGCCGGCACGACGCGGACAGAGCTCGCTGCCTGACGGGCGGGCTTGGCGGATGCGGCGGACTTGCGCGCAACCCCGGTAACCTCGTGGGATTGCGTGCGCTTGTTCGTGGCGCTACGGGTACTCACTTATGCGTTCTCCTTCATGCTTGTGAACTGGGAGCCCGTGATGATCTGGAAGGCCTCGCGATAGCGCTCGGACGTGCCATCGATGACCTCGGCGGGCAGGTGCGGGGTCTCCCCCGTCATATCCCAGTTGGCTTTGAGCCAATTGCGGACGAATTGCTTGTCGTAGCTGGGCTGAATCTTGCCCTCCTCGTAGCTGGCGGCAGGCCAGAAACGGCTGGAGTCGGGCGTGAGGCACTCGTCGATCAGCGTGACCTTGCCATCGATGACACCAAACTCGAACTTGGTGTCGGCAATGATGATGCCACGGGTCGCTGCATACTCGGCGGCAGCCTTGTAGATCTTGAGGGAAAGGTCGCGAATCTGCGTGGCGATGTCCTCGCCCACGATCTCGCAGCAACGCTCGAACGAGATGTTCTCGTCGTGGTCACCGATCTCGGCCTTCGTGGACGGCGTAAACAGCGGCTCGGGAAGCTTGGAAGCCTCGGTCAGGCCCTCAGGCAGCTGGATGCCGCAGACGGTGCCGTTCTCGTCGTAGGTCTTCTTGCCCGAACCGGTCAGATAGCCGCGGACGATGCACTCGATAGGAATCGTCTGGGCCTTCTTAACCAGCATGGCGCGGCCGGCGAGGTAGTCACGATACTCAGCAAACTCCTCAGGGAAATCCGCCGGGTCGATGGAAACGAGGTGGTTGGGAACGATGTCGGCAAACTTATCGAACCAGAATGCCGAGATGCGGTTGAGCACCTCTCCCTTAAACGGAATCTCGTCGGGAAGAATGAAGTCGAACGCAGAAATGCGGTCGGTGGCGACCATCAGCAGGTTTTCACCGGCATCGTAGATATCACGAACCTTGCCACGGGAATCCGGACGACGCTCCATCGTTGTCACGTGAGTCACTCCTTACCAAAATACGACAGTAATGCGGGTTCTTTCCCGCACGTTTTCGCAAACTCGGAGCGGCAGGGACGAAACCCCTCCTTCACCGAATAGCGAAAAGCTAGTGCTCCATTGTAGTAGATGCCGCGTCCGCCGTGTGCTCGCGAGGCAGATGAATCGTAAAAGTCGTACCCTTTCCAAGCTCCGACTCCACGGATATGTAGCCGTGATGGCGCTCGACGATCTGTTTAGTCACGGCGAGGCCCACGCCCAGACCGCCCGCCTCACGGGCACGGCTGGCATCGGCGCGCCAAAAACGGCCGAAGATGCGCGACAAGTCATCCTTGGCAATACCGATGCCGGTATCAGAAACGGCGATGCTGACGTGTTTGCGGTCACTGAGCACCGACACCACGACCCAACCGCCCTCGGGGGTGTAGCGCATGGCGTTGCTCATGAGATTGATGACGCATTGTGTGATCATGTCGGGATCGGCTTCGACGACATCGTCGTGACCTTGGGTCTCGTCAGCAAAGCGCAAGCGCAGATCGCGGTCGACAAAAAGGCGCTCCTGGGCATTGACGATGGAACGCACGAAAGGAACCATGTCCACCGGCTCAAGGTTGAGCGGAGCCGTGCTGTTTTCCATGCGCGACAGGTCGAGCATCTGCTGCACCAGACGAGCCAGGCGACGCGTCTCGGAAGCAACAGTCTCCAAGTGCTCATCGTCGGTAGGATATACGCCATCCTGCATGGCCTCGACCGTTGCGAGCATGGCCATAAGCGGCGTGCGAAGTTCGTGAGCCACGTCCGAGGTCAAACGTTTCTCGTGTTTCATATCCTTCTCGAGCGAAGTGGCCATCTCATCGAATGTCTCGCCCAGTTGATCGATCTCGTCATCGCCGCGCAAGCCCGTACGAGCAGACAGATCGCCATCGCGAATTTGCTTGGCCGTGCTGGTAATACGGTGAATCGGCTTGGTGAGTATGCGCGACACGAGTGATCCGATAACGACCGAAATGCAAACTGCAACAACCGCAGCAAGGGCCATGGCGTTAAAGGTCTTCTCCCTAAACGCAGAATCTGCCTTGGTGAGCAAGGCATCGGAGCCGATGGCCCACAGCTTTACTTGTCCGACATGCTCGCCGGAAGACGTTATGATTTCGACGTTTGCAACGCTATCGGAGCCGGTGGGAGCCGACGAGACCGGACTATGCGATGCTTTTTTCCCGCTCGAGCTGCTCGACGGCGATTCGTTCTCGCGCACATCGGCGGTCGCGCTTGCCGAAGGCCATGAGTCGTCATAAACGACAACGCCTTTCTTGTTGACGACCTGCATACCCAAATCGTCGGACACCAAACTCGATGTCGCGACCGTACGTAGCTCGCCCGCAGTCCAATTGCCGTTTTCCTCATACGACGTCGCAAGCTTTTCGGCAGCGGAATTTGCGATTTCGACGATATTGGAGCGCGTGTAATCCGAAAAGACCGTGCCCCACACAACAGAGACCACGCCCACCAGCACCAATACCGTCATGAGCGATGTCAGAGCAAAAGCAAGTGCCATGCGCGAGGGATAGCTCATCGTTGGCCTTGAATCGGAGCGAGGCGTGTTCCAACTAGCCTTGGAACCCGCCTCGCTCTCCTGCTTGTGCTTTTGTCCGATTTCAAAGCGCGCAGGTGTCATATGTGATTTCCCTATTTCTCGTCCGACTTATCGGTCTTGGCCGGAGCCTCGAAGCGATAGCCGACACCATGAACGGTGTAGAGCCACTTGGGCTTCTTGGGATCATCGCCCAGCTTGGCGCGAAGGTTCTTCACGTGGCTATCGATGGTGCGCTCATAGCCCTCAAAGTCGTACCCAAGCACCTTCTCGACCAGCTCCATACGGTTGTAGACACGGCCGGGATGACGAGCAAGCGTGGTGAGCAGCTTGAACTCGGAAGCCGTCAGATCGACTTCCTTGCCCTCGACCAAGATCTTGTGGCCCGAGATATCGATGACCAGATCGCCGAAGTCGAGTACCTCGACGGCTGGCTCGTCGGCCTGATGGGCACGGCGGAACAAAGCGCGAACGCGCGCGACAAGCTCGCGCGGCGAGAACGGCTTAATCAGATAGTCGTCGGCGCCGAGCTCAAGACCGATAATACGGTCCTCGATCTCGCCCTTGGCAGTCAGCATGATGATGGGGACATCCGAGGTATCGCGAATGGTGCGGCAAACGCGCTCGCCGGGGATCTTGGGGAGCATAAGGTCGAGCACGACCAGGTCGAACTGATGCTTCTCGAACTCCTCGATCGCGGACTGGCCGTCGCCGACACCCACAACCCAGTAGCCTTCGCGCTCGAGATAGGCAGCGACGGCGTCACGGATTGCCTTCTCATCCTCGACCAGCAGAATCTTTTTTGCATCTGAAGCCATAACACGGCCCCCCTGTCTCAATCAGCTAAGAACAAGCCCATTTTAACGCACCTGAGCCCGCCGGATGCCACTATGACGCGGCAGCTCGGCGGGCGGTACTCACAATTACAACGCGTTTATTCCCCTGTTGGCGCCTTTTTAACCCCTCTAAGCTTAAAGAGAGAATAGGCGTGCGGTGACCGTCTCGGGTATACCCTGGCTGTTGCGCACCGTGGCGTACGTAAGAAATGAGTCCGATTTTCCCGCCGTAGCTGGATAATCGCCATATTCCAAAGCGCGGTCGGGCGACAGTAGCGAGCCATAGGTCTTGGCAGAGGTGTCGATGAGAAAATGCGATGCCTGTACCTTAACGAGATATTTATTCTTCTTGCCGGCAGCACATGCGAGTGGCTCGCGGGACAGGAAGAGGTATGGCCCTCCCTCATTACCGATATACGTGCCCATGTTGCCCAGGCTGCCCACGCCACTATAGGTCGCCTCGATAGAAAACACGAAGGTATCGCCCATATATACGGCCTCGAAAGGCGAGACTGACGAGGGAAGGACTAGCTTGGCACGTTTGGTGTTGTTGCCATCGGTCAGATCGATTGCCGTTATGCCGTAGTAGACGCCCTCGTCGTTGCGGACACGCGGCGAGATGGTCAAAATGCCGTCGCTCACGCGCGGGGCCGACGCAAAGCGGCCCGTCGATTTCCAAATTGTCTCGGCCTTGGATTCATCAAGCGAGCGACGATAGCAAAACGAATCACTACTCGTTTTATTGCCGCCTGCCGAAGGCATTTTATACCAGATGGCTGATGACCCGAACGCCGTAAACAGTGGCGGATCGTAGTCCTTGCCACCTCGATCGAGCTCAACCACGTCGCCAGAGAGCGAAGCGCCCGACAGATTTTGAGCGTAGAGCTTCCACGATGAACTGGCAAAGTTCATCTCAACCCACGCAAACACGCCGTCGCCGGCACGGACATCGTAAAAAGCATATCCCGTGCCCTCGATAGGATTCTCAATTAATGTGGTAAGCGAGCCATCGCCCAGGTTGAGCACGCCGAGCGTGTTGGCGTGCAGTGCCGATGCGGGCGCCATCATTGCCGCAGCATAGTCACCATCGCAGTAGTACAGCAACGTGCCCAGCGGCAGCGTCCACGATGCCGCCGGCTCAAGATCGATGTCAACTGCCTCGTACTCATCAGTGATCGAGACAATCTTCGAATCGTCCTTGATAACCTGCGGCTCGCCAGCGGCATCATCACTGGTGCCTGTTTTTTTCGAACATCCGGCAAGCACCGTGGCAGCGCCCGCGGCAGCTCCACCGAGCACAAAGCCGCGGCGCGATATTCCGTTCTTGATGTGGTCGGCGATACCCATTAGGCGATCTCGGCGCGAGCGGCCTCGATAGCGCGCGTAAGCTGATCGGCGCAAGAGGTCTTCTTCATGCCGCAGGTATTGCCGGCAAGAACCTCGATCACACGGTCGGCAGGAGCGCCCTCGACCAGTTTGGAGATGGCCTTGAGGTTGCCATCGCAGCCGCCGGTAAACTCAACGCCCAGCACCTTGCTGCCATCGTCAGAGAGATTGAGGTGAATATTGCGAGAGCATACACCCTGCGGCTTGTAGTCAAAACTAATCATTGAGATCCCCTCTCAGAAAGAAATTTCAGACGTCTATTATCCCCGCCTGGGCCGACTTATTATCGCAAGCACCGATTCAACATCCTACGATGCATGGACTCGCGGGGGCAAGATTAGCAGTCCGCACCCTGCGCGTGGACCGTGCGCTTCTCCCGATACATATTGTGGTCGGCGACACGATATACATCGGCCAGCGTATTTCCAGCCGTCTCGACGGTCGCCACGCCAATCGATGCGCTGACCGTCAGGGCCTCATCGCTTACCGCGGCAAGACCGAGACGAAGATCCTGTTCCAGCCCGAGCGCAGACTCGTTGTCAGTATGGGGGCAAACCAGCAAAAACTCGTCGCCGCCAAGGCGCATCGGCAGATAATCCGCACCAGCCACCCGCCGCAGCACGGACGCCGTCCGTCGCAGCAGTTCATCCCCCATCTCGTGACCATAGATGTCGTTGGTCCGCTTGAGATAATTGCAGTCCAACATAATCACGCTCACGGGCAAGTCCTCGTTTACCAGGCTATCTCCGCGCGATTCAAGATAGTTGCGGTTGCGAAGCCCCGTCAGTTTGTCTTGATATGACAGCTCCTCGGCATGCTTGACCATCGATATGTTGTGCGTCGCCACGACGACCGACTCCAGCCGGCCTTGCTCATCGCGATGCTGGGGGACAACCTGTAGCGAGTACCAAGCGCCTCGACAATCTCGCACCTCGGCAGCCAAGTACGGTACGCCCTCCATACGTTCACGAATCGAACTTATATCTACGAGTCCCACAACCGCTTCGCGGCTTTCGGGGCTCACGATATCCCGGCAGACCGTGTCCATAAAGTCATATGCCTCGCTGTGCTCGGCAAATATCTTCGCTATCGCCGGCGACATATTGATCCCCTCGATCTCGAGGGTGTCGAGATGCAAAAGGAAGGTCGAATCGTAGATGGCGCTTATGGCATTGATAATGCCGAGCTGTTTATCCTTTTCGACCAAATTGCGGTGGTCAACGATATTTCGAGCCAACAGCACCACGACCCAAAACGCAAGACACACCAAGACGCCGACGGCGACAAATGAAATCCTGTCAGACATGACCTCAGATTTGGGATATAGCGCAAACAGGCGGTAGTCCTTATATGCCGCACGCACGGCATACCATTCGTCTCCTCGATATTCGATGCGCGTCAGGCCGTCGTCTTTCCACTCAACTCCTACGCTGGTGAGGAGTCGGGCGAGCGACACGTCAGCATCGGCACTGTTGGATGAGACAATCTCCGCATCCTCCATAACAAGCACCGTGGGACCCTGGTGGAAGGTACTGTTCGAAAGCACGTCGGCTATGGCATATGAATAGTCGTCCGCCGTATCGGAAACAAGTGAGCGGTATGCCAGGGCAACGCCGTCGCCATACGGAACAGCACAGACGGCAAAAACGACACCACGGCGCTCATCGACAGTTGAGTAGGTCACTTTGGAACCTTGATACATCGATGCGACCGGCGAACAGGCCAACTCATCTCGCCACAACATGAGCGGATCGCGACCATCGATGTCGTAGTGGGCAGCCATATGGCCATCGGAGTCCATGACCATCAGCCCCGAAAGGTTCTCGGCATGGACAAATTGCTCGATAAGATCGTCGTTAACCTCAACGCGATCAGAGGACAGGAACGTCACAAACGATTCGACCGCGGCGAGCAAATCGTGCGTCGCCTCGGTTTTTCTCCCCTGTTCGTAGCGGTCATATTTTTCGCAAGCGTTCTCCAAAAACACCATGGTTTCTTGGCCAAACCCAAGCGTTTTTTCGAGGCAGCGATGGGTTCCAACCGTATACAACAGGCCTAACAAGACGGCGCTGACAATAACGCTGGCAGCTATGACGTTCAGAGTCTTTCGACTCAAGCGGTGCTCATCAGTTGTCATGAATTTCCTCCTTGCCCGCCCGTCGTCGCTCCTGTCTTGTAATTGCCCACAATACGGTCAATCGTGCCATCTCGATCCATGTCGAACAGCGCGGTATTGAGATCCTTTACGACCGATCCTTCATAGCTGTCATCAAACGCGACGCCCAGGTCAACCGTCATAACATTGTCGGCAAACACACGGTAAACGCCGGGATACTGAGCAACGAGTCGGTCAAGCGACTGGACATCCGCCATCCAGCAGTCAACGTACCCTTTGACTAGAGCGGCTTTGCAGAGTTCGGCAGAGCCATATGATTTGATTTGAACGTCCGACGAGACCCCCAAATCCCCCGCAAGCAATCGGCGTTCACTCACCGAACCCGCAATCACCGCAATGGTCTTACTTCCATCGAGATGTGCCAAGGACTTGATGCCACTCGTTTTCTTGGCGGCAACCGAGACCGTCACGGTTAGATACGGCTCGGTCCAGTAATACTTATCCTCGCGATAACAGGGAGAATAGTCACACCACAGGCAATCGATATCACCGTTTTTGAGCAGCCGGTCGCGATCGTTCCAGTCAATATCGACAAACTGTGGCTTGAGCCCCGCACGCTTGCAGGCCTCGCGGGCGATGTCGATATCGATACCGGCGTAATCGCCCGTGGTATCGACATACACATAGGGGTCGTTATCCGTAACGCCGATTTTGAGCACCGGGAGATCTCTATCGGCTTCATTCGAGGAGGAAGAACTGCTTCGAACGGTATACGTCAGGGCGCCCGCACAGACGGCAACAAGGAGTATGAGCGTAAACGAGACGATGGTGGCCCGCTTGATGCGTCTGGGCACGTGCCCCCTTTCATCGAAACAGCAGTCGGAGTTCATTTTATTACCCGGGCGCATATGCGACAGTAAAAAAAGCGCCTCGCCCAAGACGGGCAAGGCGCCAAAGGTTGAAATGCATCCGCAAGCGGTCGAATTAGGTTAACCCTACTCGAAGCTCAGCTGCTCCAGGCGATCGAAGACCGTATCGATGCGGGTGAGGAAGTCCCACGGATCAAAAATCTCGTCGAGCTTCTCCTGGCTGACGGTGCAGCGCGGATCGGCCTCGAGACGCTCCTTAAAGGTGGGGCCAGAGACACAATCCTGCACCTCGTGCCAGGTGGCCATGGCGTTCTCCTGCACAATGGCGTACGCATCCTCGCGGGTGATACCCGTATCGACGAGGGCAAGCAGGACCTTGGAGGAGAAGATGAGGCCGCGGGTCTTGTTGAGATTGGCCATCATGCGGGCCGGATACAGCTGCAGGCCGTCGATAACGCGAATGAGGCACTGGAACATATGGTCAAGCGCGATGAAGCTATCGGCCTGGGCGACACGCTCGGCGGAAGAGTGCGAAATGTCGCGCTCGTGCCACAGGGCGACGTTGTCGAAGGCGACCTGGGCGTTGGACTTCACGACGCGCGACAGACCGCAGACCTTCTCCATGGTGATGGGGTTGCGCTTGTGTGGCATGGCGGAGCTGCCCTTTTGGCCCTTGCGGAAGGGCTCCTCGGCCTCGAGTGTATCGGTCTTCTGCAGGTTGCGGACCTCGGTCGCGATGCGCTCGCAGGTGGCCGCTGTAGTGGCAAGCACGCCGGCAAGATAGGCGTGGTGATCGCGGCTGATGACCTGCGTGGACAGCGGGTCGTGAACCAGACCCAGGTGCTCACAGACGTACTCCTCGACGAACGGCTCGATGGAGCTGTAGGTGCCGACGGCACCGGAGATGGCACCAAAGGCAACGTTCTTGCGAGCATCCTCAAGACGATCAAGGTCGCGCTTGAGTTCCCATGCCCAAGAGCCAAACTTCATGCCGAAGGTCATCGGCTCAGCATGGATGCCATGGGTGCGGCCAGCGCAAAGCGTATTGCGCTCCTCGAAGGCGCGGCGCTTGCAGATCACGCCGAGCTTCTTGACGTCCTCGATAATCAGGTCACACGCCTGAGTAAGCTGATAGCACAGAGCAGTATCACCCAGGTCGGAGCTGGTCATACCGTAGTGAACCCAGCGGCTGGGCTTGGGGTCGCCCTCGGGAACATCGGCGTCGATGTACTCCTTCATGTTGGTCAGGAAGGCGATGACATCGTGGCGCGTGACCTCCTCGATCTCATCGACCTTTGCCTTCTCAAAGTTGGCGTGGTCGCGGATCCACTGGGCTTCGTTTTTAGAAATGCCGATCTTGCCGAGCTCCGCCTGGGCCTCGCAGGCCAGGACCTCGATCTCCTGCCAAATGGCGTACTTGTTCTCGAGGGAGAAGATGTGTCCCATCTCCGGGCGGGTATAGCGATCGATCATAGCGGCTCCTTTTTGGTTATTGGCACGTTGGTCGTAACTCAACCATTGTACCGTGCGCGGGTGCGAGTATGGGCAGCAGGCATTAACCTAACATTTTGGAATTGGAGCGGGCATGGGGACATCCGCGTATTTGCTTCGCAAATCCGCACCGGCTGCGGTCGATCTCCTCGGATTCACGGAGACGATGGGGAAGACTTTGTTGAATTGGCCGTCCCAAGGTCTCCCGCGCCCGATGGAGCGGGCAACGGGACGTCCGCGTATTTGCTTCGCAAATCCGCACCGGCTGCGGTCGCCTATCGGCGACCTTGCCTGCTCGCTATAAACGCTTCGCGTTTATTTAACGCTCGCACCCTGTCGGGTTCGAGTCCCGGCACTTTATTGAAAAAGGCACAGTAACGAAACGTTACCGTGCCTGAAATTCGAATGGAGCGGGCAACGGGACTCGAACCCGCGAGTGTCAGCTTGGGAAGCTGATGCCTTACCACTTGGCGATGCCCGCATATGTGGGGGATAGTATAACGCGGTTGTCTTGTTCGATACAAGGGTGGCGATACTTGTTTTAGCTGTGGAGATTCGTTTGAAAATCGCGTCAATTGTGGAGACGAGGACCTTTGACTTCCTGTTCACCTTATCTTCTACCTGCGCTTTTGCTTGATTGTTGTATTTGAGCTCAATTTGTCAGGAATTGGGCAAGCTTTTGGTCAGGCTCCGGTACTTACCCGCATGAACCTCGGGGGTAGCCTCATCCTACGCGTCGCAACCTCCCCATGCGGCGCACGAGGGATAAGGAGCAGCCATGACCAACGCACCCACGCACTCTGTCCACAGCGCAATCGCAACAGGTCCGCTGCTCCTGCTCCTCTTCCTGCTGTTCGGCTACCTGGCACCGGGAGCCGCATTTGCCGTCGATGGCTACGACCAGCTCGGCTTCCGCACTATCAGCGATGATTGTGGGCCGTTCTTCATCGGCAAGTATGAAGCTCAAGACGCCTCGATTGCCTACTGCATGAACCAGGAGCGTCCCGGCCCCACCAAGCCGGGCGGCCCATGGCTTAACTTTGATCAAGGCTGGGTGTGGCTCGACGACGAGTTCGCGGCAATCGTTTGTCACGGATATCCTACCGCCACATCGTTTGGCGGTTACCATCTTTCACCCGATCGCGCCCGCGCCGCCACCCAGCTTGCCGTATGGATGCTCAACGGCACTACCCATGTCGACGGCACCTACTCCTACACGACCGCTCAGGGCAAAACCAAGAGTGGGCACTTTACCGCCGACAATGAAGTCGTGGCGGCTGCGCGGTGGCTCCACGACAGCGCAAAATCAGGAAGCATCAAAGCCGCTCCGCACCGCGCGCGGCGCTATATAGGAACCGTATCGGGCGGCAGCAAACGTCAAGACATGCTCTATGTACTGCCGGCGGTCTCTGTTTCCTTCAAAAAGCAGTCTGCAAACGCTGCCATTACCAGCGGAAACAATACTTATCAGTTTGACGGGGCAACATTCGATGTTTTTGAGAGCGCCAGCGGCGCGCGTGTCGGCACCGTCCAGATGGACAGCAACGGTCGAGCGCAGGCAACACTCCTACCCAACACGGCATACTACCTAGTTGAAACGAAGGCGCCGGCCGGCTATGTCCCCCGCCCCGATCGCGTTGCCTTTACCACGGGGAATGACGGCGGGCAGGTCGCCATCGATGAACAACCCGGCGCCATTACCTTGCGCATTGTAAAGCTCGACGCCGCAACGAATGCAGGCCCCCAAGTTGGGGCTTCGCTCGCAGGAGCAGAATTCGTGTGCGTATCGCAATCAACCCCTGGATGGACACAAACTCTCAGGACCGATGAAAGCGGTCGAGCTACCCTCACCGATGTCCCCCTGGGAACCTTTACCATCTATGAGTCAAAAGCCCCCGAGGGCTACCTGCCAGCCAACGACAGCTGGTCCTATACCGTTGGAGCCGACCAGCTCGGTGATTCAGGCGTGGTCGAGATCGAATCGCGCGTTTCCGATATCCCCATTGCGTTTGACCTTGAGATTTCCAAATTCAAGGACTACGGCAATAGCGATCAATCCGGCCTGGAGCAGCCGGCAGGAGATGTTGTCTTTGAGGTTGTCAGCAACAGCTCTCAGCAGGTTGTTGGCACACTGACCACAAACATCTATGGCTTTGCCTCCACCAAAGATCAGCCCGAAGCATGGTTCGGCACAGGCAAGCGACCCGCCGGTGTCCACGGAGCCGTCCCATACGACCGTGCCGGCTACACGGTTCGCGAGGTTCCGGAAACCGTCCCCGAGGGTTTTAAACGTGCAGGGGAATGGACCGTCGGGGCCAATCAGATTTCCGACGGCGCCGAGCTTCAATATATCGTGGACAACCACGCCCTGTCGACGCATCTCCAGATTGTAAAACGCGATGACCAAACAGGCGCCTCTGTTCCCCTAGCCGGATTCACCTTCCAACTCCTCGACAGCAATCACAAACCTGTCTCACAAACATGCTGGTATCCAGCATATAACGTAATGGACACCTTTACGACTGACGCGACCGGCACCGTCACACTGCCCGAATCGCTCATGCCGGGCACCTATTATGTACGCGAAACCTCGGCCAAAGAGCCCTATCTTGTCGGCGGAGAGACCGAGGTAAACATACCCGCCGATATAAACCTAACGCCCGTTGCAATCGTCTCGTATTATAACCACGCCGCGACCGGAAACATCAGGATCGTTAAAACCGATGCCGTAGACGGCAGCAGCCTCGCGGGCGCCACCTTTGAGATCCGTGCCTCAGGTGATATCGTGCGCCCCGACGGTAGCATTGCCGCGCTCGACGGTGAGACTGTCGCTACCGTCACGACGGATGAAACTGGAGAAGCACGCGCGGACGACCTCCCGCTGGGATCTGGCACCGCACGCTACGAGGTTGTCGAGACTCAAGCGCCGACCGGCTTCTTACTCGACCGGACGCACCATATCGTCGACCTTACCTATGCCGACCAGAAAACACCCGTTGTGGAAGCACGGCTTAACGTATCCGACGATTACACCAAGGTTGATATCTCCAAGGTCGATGCAAGCGGAGAGCAGGAAGTGAAAGGCGCACAGCTCACCTTATATGGTCCCGATAAAACCGAAATAGACTCCTGGACCTCATCCGACAAGCCGCACCGCATCGAACATCTTGCACCCGGCACCTACTCGTTGCGCGAAACGATGTCTCCGCGGACCTATGATCTTGCCGAGGAGATAACGTTTGAAATAAAGGATACGGGAGAAGTCCAATCCGTCGCGATGAAGGATGCGCCCATCGAGATCAAAGGACAGGTCGACAAGCGTCAGGAACTTGTCCAACCTATCGGGAAGGGTCTGTTGGCTAACGGCGATGGAAAAAACCGCGCCGCGATGCAAACCAATACGGATGGGCTTTTCTCCTATACCATCGATGCTCGAAACGATTCCGCTACTTGGGTTGATGAGTTTACGATTACCGATGATCTTGAGTGCGCCAAAGACGGCACGGCGAGATTCGTCTCAATCGAAACCCCCGTCGCCATCGGCGACCTCAACGGTCTGTGCAACGTGTGGTATCGCACGACGCCGTTGGACTCGACAGACGTCGATGGGCCGGCAAACGCGACGCTTGACGATGGGCACGAAAATCCTTGGCTTGAGTCCGACGAAGTAAAAGAGAGTCTGGGTGAGGATTGCCGCCTCGTCGATTACGACGGCTGGCACCTCTGGAAGGCGGATGTCTCGACCACGGAATCCACCACACTCGAGGCGAAAGAACTTGACCTTGCATCCAATACCGTCGTAACGGGCATTCGCATTGAATACGGTGCAGTAGCCGCCGACTTTACGACTCGAAGCGATGTGGATTCTTGGACCCGTGATGATCTCAAAGATGAGCACGACGACCTTGACGATGCCAAAGCAATCCTTGGCACAGACGCTCGGGGCGCAGCCGTGCACATGCAGGCAACGTCGGCTTATACGCCCCAAACCGCACTCACCAACAGCGCGCGCGTCGATCTTTGCCGCAACGGCGGCGGCGATAAACTTGAGTCACATGACGAGGACCGTGTCATTCAACGCTGTACCCTACCGCAGGACCTACCGGCAACAGGATCAGTTCCCATCGCCGCCTGCATCACCGCGCTTCTGACCTCGGGTGCCGCAGCCTTATGGTTCGCTCGCCTTAGGTCGATCCCAAAGAAGCGCTAGCGCGATAAAAAAGCGGGCGAGCCAGTCCCCCGGCTCGCCCGCTTTCAATCATGTAAATCGCCGTATCTACTCTGCAGACGAAGATCCACCATCAACGATTGCCTGCTCGGACTCAGGAATCCCATCGGCACCCGTGCTCTGTTCTTGCTCCACCTCTTCGCTGATTGCGGAGGCGGGGGTCGAGCCCTTCGCGCCCACGATGTAGGCAGCTCCAAACCCTAACGCAATGGCAATCAAGGTCAAAATCACGTAGACAGGCCAATGGCGCTTAATATACGAAAACACGTTGACTCCTTAGAGCTCCGTCTACGAACGGCGGATAACCTCGGTCACGACCTCGGATACCGTGGCAATGTTCGTCGGGTTGACATTGTGGGGCAGGTCGTCCTCGGTACGAGCGCAAGCCAGACGCGTGCCGTCCACGCCGGCGATGGTGAGGGCTCGGCGGCTCGCCTCGAGCGCGGCGTAGGCATCGGTCTTGGCATAGGGCATCTCGAGCGCGCCACAATCGACATGGAACGACTTGCACACCTTGCTGACCAGGTTCATGATGCGGCGATCGCCCTTGAGCAGCTGCTGTTCGCCCTCAACCGTCACCACCGAAAGCCTACCGGCGCCGACGGATTCAAGATTGATGAAGAAGACGCCGCGGAGCTTATCGCGATGCGAAGCCAAGAAGGCCTTCATACCGGAGCCATCACAATCCGAGGCGCCCGTTGCCACAAACCAGATATCGTGACCGAGCAGCTCATCGTCGCCCATAGAGGCGACAGCCGAGAGCATATCTTCGGAAGAAGCGCCGTCGGAAGACGTAGCGCCGCCCTTCCAGCCATCGTTATCGTCCTCGAAATTATCCCACGAACCGATGCCGCGACCGGACTTCTTGGCATCGTAATCGTCTTCGACGCCCAGCCAGTCACTCATGCTGTCCTGTTCGTTTTTCTTTTTACGACCGAACAGGCCGCCCAGGCCGCGCTTGCGAGACTTAGGTGCCGCAGGGGCGGGAGCCGAAATGGTCTCGATCGGCTGTGCGCCCGACGCAACGGGCATAGGAGGCGCAACGGGTGCCGATGTGGGTTCGGGACCCTGAGCGGTAGCAAAGGGGTCGTTGACCTGTGCGGAGGGATCGGGAAGGTCGAACAGCGACGTGCGAGACGCAACGTTTGTCTGCTTCATCGACGGCAGCGACGGATCGGGGACCGAAGCCAGCGGAGACGAGGAGGGTGCAGGCGACGGTGCCGACGCCGGATCGGGAACATTCATCTGCGGACGCGGCGATGCCTGGGAGGAAATCTGGGCCATAAGGGAATCGACCGTTTCGTCCTGGGTGGGAGCAACATCGGCAACCGTGGCACCGGAACCACTCGGGGCCGGCATGGTGAAAATCTGCGTGGAGTAAGGCCTCGACTCATCTGTCTCGGGGGCCTCGGAAACCGCAGGCACTTCCTCCTGCTCGACCTCGGTCGAATCATCTTGCTCGGCTGCCGCGTATTGCTCTTCGTCACAGTTGGCCTCGACGGGCTCGTCCTCGGCGACATCTTCGATTTCGGCTGCGTCAATAGGCTCGTCATCGTCTGCCGCGTCGCCCTGCTCATCGGAAACAGGAAGGGGCTCGGCAATCGCGGTGCCTTGCTTTTCAAACGTTATCGTGGAATCGAACTGCGCGGCATCAAACGACATGGTGCTATCGACGTGCTGCTGAGCCTCAAAGGACGTTGTAGCTTCGGCGGCGTCGACAGGCACGGACTGCATAGCCTCGTTCTGCTCGAACTCTTGCGCCGCGCGCTCACCTGCCGCCTCGGCTGCCTGCTGCTGAGCGATAGCCTCCTGCTCGGCAGCCTCGCGTGCGGCAACGCGCTTCCCCTCGAAATCGTCGACAAATTTCCTGCCCTTTGCAAGCGCACCCTTAAAGAAGTTGGAAGCGCTGGCGCCAATCGAAGAGAACGCGGATGCAATATCGGCATGGGGCGTTGCCGCGGGAATCTCGGCCGAGAAATCAGTATCGCTCTCGTAAGACACGCGCCTCGGCTGTTCAGCGTAATCGTCGTCAGGCTCGTCCCTAACGTCTTGCGTCGGCGCGGCGGGAGCCAAAATGTCCAGTCCTGCCGCGGGATCGATCGCGGACACCGCCTCGGGCTCGGCAACGGCAGCGGCAACCGCGGCAGACTCATCATCCACGGCGACAACGGGCGCAGATGCAGTCACGACGGGGGCAGGCTCGGGCTCAAACGTCGGCTCCTCGCCTTCCTCGTAATCGAGCGTGCAGGACTCGGGAAGCATTCCGAGCGCACGGATGGCATCCGAACCAAAGCGGATGTTGCCGGCGGCATTGCGATAGAGCCTGGGCTCGGGCTCGGCCGCGACAGGCTCCTCCGCCGGCTCGGCAGTGGGAACCTCGTCATTGAACTCTTCGGCCTGGACAGCCTGATTCTGATCCTCGGGCACGATGGCGCCAATCAGCGTCTCGTCGGCAGACGCACCCTCAAAGCCCTCGATCTGCTCGTCGAAAGCCTCGCCCTGTTCGGGCTCGGTCTGAGCGTCGGGAGCAATCGGCTGACCGAACTCGTCCTCGGCGTAGGTAGGCTCTTCATACTCGATGGTGTTGCCGTAGTCGTTTTGCTGTTGGGCCGCGGCATACTCCGCTGCTGCGCGCGCCATCTCCTCGGCACGACGCTTCTGCTCCCCAAAATAGGTATCGAACGGAACATCGTCGGGAAACTCGTTTTCGCCCTGGAAGGGAGCAACGTTGTCCATAACGCCGAGCATAGCGGCGACAGAAGACTTGTTGCACACTGCGCCGGACGTATAGGGAAGCACAAAACGGTTAGAAATGATGTTTGCCGCGTTGGCGAGCGCAACGAGGGAAGCGAGGATCGCGACAATCCACAGCAGAACCTTGAGCGCGCCGGGGAGCGGCAGGATACGCAAGATGGCAACGGCAGCAGGGGCAACCGTGGCAACGGGCAACAGCTTGGCGATGAGCGCACGATACGAAGCATAGGGCTCGCGGGCGAGCAGCTCAGCACGGGGAGAGTCGTAGTGTGCGACAACGACCACCGGGCGGTTGCGCGGAGACGCGAGCGGGCCCGAGGCCTTGTGGTAGGCGATGACATTTTGGCTCACGCCCGTCTTGCCCAGGCGCGAAACCACGGGGTGGCCCGTGCGCTCGAGCACGTAAAGAACGGCGCCGACAATGGCCAGCAAGGTGCCGACCAAGCCGATGCCGCCACCGATGCCCATCAGCAGGGCGCCGGCAAACGCAAGAATACCGGTAACGGCAAATGCCAACCTGCTGGGCGCCGGGGCATTGAACTCCTGAACCTCGGGATCAAAGCCGTGGTTGCGGAAGATCTGAGCGATATCCTCGGCAGCCAAGCGCTCTTCTTCGCTGCATGCCGGCGTGATGCCGGTGTTCTGCAGCAGGTGGTTAATATAGTTCTGGGTGTTCGCCATGTGCGCTCCACATCCATAATCCGACAAATAGGCCCAATGCATGCACATTAGAACCGTATATAGTCGAAAGTATACCCCGAGCGAGCGCAAACGACCGAATTCGGGCCATCTTAACGCCCCGAGCGGACAAGGATATAGCCTAATCTCCATATCGGACTAAAATCATGGCAGCAAACCACCTTCTCATGCGAGGACTCTATGACGGCAAGCGACGCGACCGCGACAATTAAAAAGGGGAATTCGGAGCCCAGTTTCGATAAAACGGCTCAGCGCATCCTCAATCTTTTCTTTGTGCTCAACAGCTCCCCCGAACCGCTGACGACCGAGCAGATCGTCTTGGATTCTGACCTGGGATATGGCTCGGGCAATATCGACTCGGATAAGCGCAAGTTTCGGCGCGATCGTGACAAACTGCTCGAACGCGGCATCTTAATCAAGGAGGTTCGCCCCGCCGGCGCGCAGGAGACCGAGGAAAGCTCATGGACAATCGACCGCGAGCACACGTTTGCGGCAGGCGGCCTCATCACCGCAGACGACGCCGATATCCTGCTCAACGCTATCGACCAGACAATAGCGGCCGGCTCATCCACTTTTGCCGCGCCGCTTGCCGATATTCGTTCCAAGATTGCCTACCTCACCGGCAGGACGACGGCGGACGAAGCACCGATCCGCCGCTCTCCCACCGTCGATGCGGTATGGAGCGCCTTTGCCGAGCGATGCGCGCTGCGATTTTTATATCAGAACGGACGCGGTGAGCAGAAAGAGCGTACCGTCTGCGTCTACGGCATGTTCGAGCGCGAGGGCGTTGCGTACTTCTGCGGCCTCGACAATGCCACCGACGACATCAGGACATTCCGCTGCGACCGTATCGTTCGCGCTTGGCGTCCTTCGAAGGCCTACGCCATCCCTGCAGACTTCAATCTCAACGACTACCTGTTCTTTGAATTCGATTTTGCCGACCGCCCGCCCGTTGCGGCTACGTTCTCGTTCGCCCCGCAGACGCAGATCGATATGATCAACGGCCTCACGCGCGGGCGAGGCGAGCTCGCACACACCGATGCAGGATGGACCTGGACCGTTGACGTGCGCGACCTTGAAGCCGCCGCCTCATTTTGCATGGCCCACGCCATGGACGGCATGAGGCCCATGGCCCCCAAATCGCTCAAACAGGCGTGGAACCACCTCATTGAAAGGACGGTGCATGAGCATGCCCGTGCGTAAACTCACCAGCGAGCAGAGGCTCTCGCGCGCCATCGACATCATGGAGGCCCTCTACGCCGCCGGCGAGAGCGGCATGACACGAACCGAGATTTGCAGTCGCTTTGACATCACGGGGGTGTCGCTCGACGAGATTCTCGAGATCGTCTCGACGCTCGCGGACCGAGAATCGGGTGCGCGCATCATCTGCGAATGCCACGGCGAGCGTGTGGTCCTCACCGGTGACGCCGGGCGTGTGCTACCGCTGCGCCTGAGTGCCGCCGAGGGCGCTGTGCTCAACCATGAACTTGAATCGTTGGGGATCGAGCCCCAGGCGGCAGCTCGGATTCGACATGCTCTTCTACCCGAAGAGCTCGGCTATAACCAGCGCGTCTTTGACACCGTCAACCACGGGTCGCACTGGCAGCAGCTGAGCTGCGCCATTCAGGACGGTGTTCGTTGCCGCATCTCGTATCGCTCGATGGACGATGCACGGCCACGCGAGCGTCTGGTCGACCCCTTGCGCATTACGGCAAACGGCGACCAAACATATCTGATTGCCTGGGACATCGCGGTCGATGAGCAGCGCACCTATCGCATGGATAAAATCGAGGGACTCGCCTTGACGGAAGACTCCGTCGTGCCTCACGCACCGGACGTTGCATCCCTCCACGATTCCCTTGCCCGGACGCAGCGTAGCGCAAAGCTCTTGATGCCATTCGATATGGCGGAGCATCTGGACTGGGCCGGCATCGCCCTCATCGAGCGCGGCGGTGCAGACATGGCAACGGTAACCGTGCATTACGGCTCCGAGCGTTGGCTATTGAGCCAGATAATCGCAGCGGGCGGAGCCATCCGCATCTTGGATGACCCCGCCCTGTCAAAGCGTCTGTGCGATATGGCAAAAACCCTCGTCTGTCCGCTTTAGCGCCGCCGCTCGTGGCGTGCGCGCCACAGTTGCAGATAGTGACCGATCTGCGCCGATTCGATGCGCTGATAAGAGCTCGTGGGCAGCGACGTTAAGAACTTCTTCCCGTAGCCCTTCGTCACCAGGCGCGGGTCGGCCAGAATCAGCACGCCGCAATCGGTCGACGAGCGGATAAGGCGGCCGGCCGCCTGCTTGACCTCGAGCACCGCCTCGGGCAGCGAATAGCGTGCCCAAGCGCGGTCTTCGCGCAGGTTACGCTCGCACGAGAGCGGGTCCGTGGGGCTCGAGAACGGCAGCTTGGGAATGATGACGCAACGCAGCGTCTCGCCGCTGGCGTCAAACCCCTCCCAGAAGGCCTTAAGCGCAAAAAGCGACGAGGTCGGCTCGTTGATAAACCGGTCGCGCAGGCGACGAGGAGATGAGTTGCGCTGCTGGCAGTTGAGCTCCAGACCCGCACGGGCCATCTTGGGCTCAACGCGGGCGTACAGGTCTTCCATGTCGCGCCGATTGGTGAACAACGTGAGCACCGATCCGCCCATGGCAAGATGGGCGTCGACCAGCACGCGCTCGAGCGCCGTAAGATAGTTCTCACGATCGCGCGGATCGGGGATATCGCCCGCAACGACTACAGCCATGTTCGAATCGAAGTCGTAGCTCGAGTCCAAGTGCAGCGATGAGGATGTTGAAGCACCGATGCGATCGAGGCCGACAGCATGGTTGAAGTGCTCAAAGCTTTTGGACACCGTCATGGTTGCCGAGGCAAAGATAGCCGTGTGAACCTCGGGCAGCCACTCGGTTGCCAAGGCCTCGCCAATGTCGATGCGCTCTGCGGTCATCGACTCTCCGCCGGCACGCAACCTGCGATTGACCTGCAGCGAATATACGTAGTGTTCATCGGTGCCATCAATGATGAGTTTGAGGTTCTCGGCCAGCTCGTGCAGGCGGCGCGAGATATCACCCAGGTCGACAACAACCTCGGGCTTGTCGGCGGCGACGGCTTGCACCAGCGCGTCGACGCTCTTGTCAGCTTGTTCCAATGCGTCGATGCCAGTGTAGGCCGACTGTAAGAAATCATGCCAGTCGTCTGATTCGCGCAGCTCGGGGCCAATCCATAGATTGGCATTGTCATAACCCCCACGCGCACGGCGGCCGAGCTCGCGAACGCCATCGAACACGTCGGCGATTGCCATGCTCGCGCGGGCAACCGTCGACGTCGCCTTGGCAGTAAGGCCCAGATAGAGCGTAGAGCCCTCGGAGGTTGCCAAATCACGGGAAACCTGGCTTAGTGCGCCGGTGCTCGAGCCACCCAGGCGCTCGAACAGGACGCGTGATTCGTCCGCCGACACCACGCGCGCCCACTGGCGGCGCGCCTCGCGCTCGATGGAATGGGCCTCGTCGATTACCCAATGACGAATCGGAGGTAAAATCCTGCCCTCGGCCGCGACATTGCGGAACAGCAGGGAATGGTTGGTGACCACCACATCGGCATGTGCCGCACGACGGCGAGCACCGTGGACCAAACATTTATCAGGGAAAAACGGGCAGAGGCGACGGGCACACTCGCGCGAGGCCGTCGTAAAGTCGGGGCGGTTGACGCTGCGCCACCGAATGCCGAGCGAGTCGAGGTCGCCATCGGCTGATTGGCAGACGTACGCCATAATGACCGCGACCGCCGTGAGCGTGTCCGCCGGATCGCGCTTGGTGGTGATCTCGACCTGGCCGCGGCTCATGCGCTCGAGCTTGCGCAGGCACGGATAGTGGTCATACCCCTTGAGAGCGCAAAATGACAGACCACCGTTCAGTTGCTCGGCAAGTTTTGGCAGCTCATGGTACATGAGCTGGTCGGCAAGATTGTTCGATTTGGTCGCAATACCAACCGTGATGTTGTTACGGCGTGCTGCCTCGGCAAAAGGCACCAGATAGGCCATCGATTTGCCGACGCCTGTGCCCGCCTCAATTACACGATGAGTGCCCGTGACCAGCGCATCGCGGACCTCGAGCGCCATCGCGATCTGCTCATCACGCGGCTCGTAGGTGGGATACATGCGATTGACCAGGCCACCCGGCGCATAGTCTGCCTCAATCTCCTCACGACTCGGCATCTTGAGGACCGGCAGTTCGTCGGCGTCCACCCGATCGTCGGCGCGATCGGCCTTGAGAACGTCAGCACGAGCGGCGCTGAGAGAGAAGATAGAACCAGGGTTCTGTCCCGCCAAGAATGAGAATATAGGACGATAGGACCAAGGCACATCCGGGTGCATGTCGGCTAGGCGCGCCATGAGGCCCTGGGGCAAGTCGGTGAGCGCCACGAGCAACACGCGCCATACGCCACACAGGGCGTCGACGTCGGCATTGGCACGGTGTGACACCGAGTCACAGCCAAACAGATCGGCCATAAAAGACAGCTTGTGCGAGGCCAGGCGCGGAAGCGCGATGCGCGACAGCGCCAGCGAATCGATCCAAATATCGCTCACGTTGACGCCGCCTTTGACCGACTCGATAAACGAGCGGTCGAACGTGGCGTTGTGTGCGATCACCGGGCAGCCACCGACAAAATCGGCGAGAGCGGCGACGGCCTCAACCGCCGACGGGGCATCTGCCACATCGGCATTTGTAATGCTCGTGAGCTCGGTAATCTCGGCGGGAATCAGCTGTTTGGGATGCACGAAGGTATCGAAGCGGTCGATGACCTCGCGGCCCGAAAGACGGGCCGCCGAGATCTCGATCAGCTCGTTGTCCTGCACCGAAAGACCCGTGGTCTCGGTATCGAGGACAATCACATCTTCCTCGATAAGGCCGAAGGACTGCGTTTTGGCGCGGTCGGCAAGCGTGGCATAGGAGTCGATGACAAACTGCGGCGTTCCTGACGAAACCGCGTCCTCGATTAGCATGCAATGCCCGCTCGACGAAGGCCCATACGGATCAGACTGTCACAGACCTGCGGGAACGTCATGTCATCGGTGTGGCGGATCTCATCCGGATACAGCGACGTATCGGTCATGCCGGGAATGGTATTGGTCTCGAGGATAACGGGGCCGTCCTCGCTCACAATAAAGTCGCTGCGCGAGATGCCCAGGCAACCGAGCGCCTTGTGAGCGGCACAGGCAAGCTCCTGGGCACGAGCGTAATTCTCGGGTGAAATCTGCGCCGGAATGCGATGGATATCCGTAGGGTCGACATACTTCACGTCCAGATCGTAGAACTCGCAGTCCTCGGGCTTACGAATCTCGACAATCGGCAGGGCGCGCACGTCATCTTCGCCGTATACGCCGACGGTGATCTCGGTACCCTCGATGCACTTCTCGACCAGCACTTTGTCGCCGTACTCAAACGCCTTGGCGATTGCCGAGGGCAGCTCGGAGGGCTCATGGACCAGGGAAATGCCATAGCTGGAACCGTTGACGGCCGGCTTCACAAAGCAGCGCTCGCCACAAACCTCGACGATATGATCGATATCGACTTCATCGCCCACCTCGAGCGCAAGGCCGGGGGCAATGGGAATGCCCGCCTTGGCGTATAGGAGCTTAGAGACCTCCTTGTCGGCACCGCAGGCGCTGGCAAGTACGCCCGAGGCCGTGTAGGGGATACCCAGGGTCTCCATGGCACCCTGCATGGCGCCATCCTCACCGCCGGCGCCGTGCATGGCGATAAATGCCACATCGAATCCGCCGGTCGCCATGGTTACCATAAAGTCATCGGCGGCCGTGTCAAGCAGCTCCACCGAGGTGTAGCCGGCTTCCTTCAGTGCCACCACAACGTTCTTTCCCGAATCGAGCGAGATCTCGCGCTCGGCGGAATGACCGCCCGCCAAGACCGCTACGTGCATGTTCTCTAGGCTTTTACCCGGCATGGGCAGACTCCTCCTCTATAATTTCTGCAGCTGATACCATATTGTAGCGATACCCTCTACGTTTCCCCAAAATCGAAAGGCTTCCATGAATCCCAAGACTAAATCTCAGGACATTCGCGACTTGAGCCAAAACGATATTCGCGAGCTCGTGGCCGAACTTGGCCAGCCCGCCTTCCGCGCGAAGCAGCTCATCGAATGGGTCTTTGAGAAGAACGTTTGTTCGTTTGACGATATGACCAACCTTCCCAAGGCTTTCCGTGAGCAGCTTAAAGAGGCTTTTGCCTTTGATACGCCGACTGAACTCACCAAGCAGGTTTCCAAAGATGGCTCGCGCAAGTATCTGCTCGAGTACCACGATGGCATTTCCGTCGAGACTGTCGGCATGCCCCGCCGTAACAAACTTTCCGTCTGCGTTTCCACCCAGGCAGGCTGCGGCATGGGCTGTGCCTTTTGCGCTACCGGTCTCAACGGCCTCAAGCGCTCTCTGACCGCTCAAGAGATCGTCGACCAGGTGCTTCATGTATCCAACGACTTTGGCGAGCGTGCCACAAGCGTTGTCTTCATGGGCCAGGGCGAGCCGTTTGCCAACTACGACGAGGTTCTCAAGGCACTGCGTATCCTCAACGACCCCGATGGCATCGGTATCGGCGCTCGTCACCTCACCGTCTCTACCAGCGGCGTTATTCCCGGTATTCGCAAATTTGCCGATATCCCCGAGCAGTTCACGCTTGCCGTTTCCCTGCATTCCGCCATCCAGTCGACGCGCAATAAGCTCATGCCCGGTGTTAAGAAATACACACTGCTTCGCCTTCACGAAGCGCTTCAGCTCTACACCGAGAAGACTGGCCGCCGCCCGACCTATGAGTATGCCATGATCGAAGGCGTCAACGATACGAATCCCGAGATGCAGGCGCTCTGCGACTTCTGCGAGGGAACGCTGTGCCACGTTAACCTGATTCAGCTTAACGACATCGAGGGCAGCCCGCTCAAGCCGTCGCCGATTCACAAGGTTGAGGATCTTCAGCGTCGTCTTGAGTCCCGTGGCATAGAGACCACGATTCGTAACTCCCGTGGTAACGATATTGACGCCGCTTGCGGACAGCTGAAACAGCGCTTCAAAGTTCAGAAGAACGCATAGGGGAGTCACACGCCAAAACGTTTCATGTGAAACATCGAACGGCCCCGATTGCAGGATATGCAACCTGGGCCGTTTCATTTATCGACCTCAATTTTGGATCAGTTGCAACCTTTCCCATTTTTACTGCCAAAATAGGGGGTCCTTGTCTCGTGAATCAGACAAGGACCCCTCAAAATATGCAGGGTAATTGTTAGGTACCTAATAGCCTACATTTTCCCATTGGTTGCTAACCCAACCTTGATTAATCTTGGGATTCTTCGTTACCTGAGCAGTGCGCATGGCAACATCTTCTGTCATAACATCCATTTTCTTCTTGGAAGTATCGACAATATCTTGCGCGCCACGAAGCAAACGACCTCGAAGTTCATCGTCTGTCGCGATCTTATAGCCAGCAAAGGCACCAGCCGCGACAGTCGTCACCAATGCAATCGCAGTTAAAATCTTATTCCTCATCTTGGCCTCCTTGATCAAACTGAATCATTTCACCAAGAATACGAGAGAGCTCTTCCTCGTCTTTAAACTCAATCTCAATCTTATTCTTTCCACGCGAGCTCTTCACGCGTACGTTGGTATTAAATATCTGACGAAGTACACGCGCAGCCTTTTTAAAAGACTGAGGCGTTGCAGGCCTCGGCGTCTTAGGCGTTTCTCCGGCAGAAAACAATGGAGCAAGATTTTCTGTCGCTCTTACGGAAAGGCCCTCTGCAACAACCTTCTCTGCAAGTCGAATTCGCGCGTCCTCATAGGGAACTGCAAGAATCGCACGTGCGTGACCAGCAGTAAGTTTACCCTCAAAAATCATCTGCTGAACTACTTCGGGGAGATCGAGAAGGCGCAGCGAGTTTGTAATTGCAGAGCGTGACTTGCTTACGGCCTTCGACAACGCCTCCTGGGTCATACCGCTAGCATCGATGAGCTGGCGATAGCCCTTAGCCTCTTCGACGGGATTCAGATCAGAACGCTGAAGATTTTCGATAAGAGCAAGGGCCAGCATCTCTTCATCATTAACATCTTTAATGATGACAGGCAGTTCCTCAAGACCAGCAAGCTTTGACGCCTGGTAACGACGCTCACCAGCGATGATCTCATAGCCGTTTCCATGCTTGCGAACCAAGAGCGGCTGCAAAACGCCATGTTCTTGGATTGACTCGCTCAACTCGCGAAGTTCAGTTTCATTAAAGTGAATTCGCGGTTGATTAGGGTTGGGAACGATATCCTCAATAGGTAGTTTTGTTTCAGATGCGGCATTTGAAGCAGATGCAGCAGAACCACCGGTCTCATACTCAGCCTCTGAGACCAAAGCATTGAGTCCGCGTCCCAATCCACCACGTTTCTTTACACTAGGCACGCTTGATCACCTCTTTTGCAAGGTTCATATACGCTTTTGCACCCTTATTTTGAGGTGCATAGGTAATTACCGGTTCTCCAAAAGACGGAGCTTCAGAGATTTTAACCGTACGGGGAATCAGCGTCTTAAACGCCTTATCGCCAAAGTACGATTGAACTTCCTCAACAACCTGATTCGACAAAGAAGTACGTGAGTCATACATGGTCATAAGCACGCCATAGGTGTCTAAGCCCTTGTTCAGACGTGATTTGACCATCTTCATTGACTCAAGCAGCTTCGTAACGCCCTCGAGTGCGTAATACTCACACTGGATTGGAATCAAAACGCTATCTGCTGCGGTCAAGGCATTGATAGTAAGCAGGCCGAGCGAAGGAGGACAGTCAATGAAAATAAAATCGAACTCGTCCTGAATCGGCTCAAGCAAATCTTTGAGGCGGGTTTCACGAGCAATTGCGCTTACGAGCTCAATTTCGGCACCTGCAAGCTGAATCGTAGCTGGAATTACGAATACCTTTTTGCAATTTGTATCAAGAACAAGCGATTCTGCCGGCACATCATTCAACAATGCATCATAGATGCAGTGATCAAGGTCTTCTTTTTCAATTCCAAATCCACTGGTGCTGTTTCCCTGCGGATCAAAATCGACAATTAGTGTCTTACGACCCTGCTCACCCAGTGCTGCTGCAAGGTTTACAGCCGTCGTTGACTTACCGACGCCGCCTTTTTGATTGATGATTGCAATGATACGCGTGTCTTTTGCGCTCTTAGAACGCTTAACGTCGCGAAATCCCACGGTCCCTCCTGGTGTGTATTAAAGCTGTCAAACGGAGGATGTTTCACGTGAAACATTCCGATTCGATATCAACCGCCATGTTTCACGTGAAACACTGCAAGTTGTTAGTATCCATTATGTTTCACGTGAAACATCTAGGCAAGCGGATTCTTCTTAGCCATGCCATTTGCACGAGGCAATGAAACGGATGCTGGATGACTCTTCTTAAAAACAATAAACTCCCTGTGGCCCAAGCCCTCAGGCAAATCGATTGCGTCATTCAGAAGCAAAGTGAAGCCGCAAATCTTAGCTGCTGACATACCGGAAGCAAGCTCCTCATCGGAAGGATTGCCCTTGGTGATAACAAATAGACCTCCATCCTTGAGGAACGGAGCCGCATACTCAACAAGAATCGGTAGAGGGGCAAGTGCGCGGGCGGTTACGACAGAAAACTGCTTCTTATGGCTTCGAGCATATTCTTCAAGGCGATCATGAATCGCATGAGCATGTTTCAACCCAAGAGTATGAACAAAAGAATTGACGGCATCAACCTTCTTACCAACAGAGTCAATATAAGTAGTTTTACGATGCGTGGCTATGGTTAACGGAATACCAGGGAAGCCCGCACCTGTCCCCATATCGAGCAGAGCTCCCTCAGGAGCCTTATTGATATAGGGGAGCAAAACAAGTGAGTCGAGGATATGAAGTACCGCAGCATCTTCTACGTTAAGAATACGGGTGAGATTAGTTGTCTTATTTGTTTCCAGAACCAAATCCAAATGCTGAATACATTTCCTCAGCTCAACATCAGATACGCTCAAGGAATACTCTTTGCAATAGGAAGATAGACGAGTCAACATCTCGTCAGCTTGCTGATCAGTAAGTACTAACAACGAAAGCTCCTTTCTGACAAAAATCAGTGTATCGAGAACTTTTGACAAAAAAAGGGGACGTGGAAACCACGTCCCCTTAGCATAAGCTCGAGCAGATTATCGAGCAACAATCACCACATGGCGATCAGGGTCAGAACCCTCAGAATGAGTATCGACGGCATCATTGCCACGAAGTGCAATGTGAACCAGTCGACGCTCATAGGCATTCATGGGCGGAAGCGAAACACTCTTATGAGTGCGGATGGCACGCTCGGCTGCAGACTGTGCCATGGAGGCAACCTTGTCCTGACGGCGGCTCTTGTATCCCTCGACGTCCACTACAACCGGATACCTAAAGCCAAGCTTGCGGCTCACCAGCAAAGAGAACATAACCTGAAGGGCATCAAGGGTACGACCATGACGGCCAATGAGAACAGCAAGATCAGGAGCGGTAACATCCAAAATCAGCTCGCCCTCGTCACCCTCGTACTCATCAATAGGAGAGTTGGCGGCATCGAAGTGCGAAAGGATGGAACGCAGAATGGAAATCGCAACATCGGCGATGGTGTCGAGCTCCTCATCGGTCAGCTCTTCACCGGCCTTGTAGCGCTGTGCAATCTCGGGATAATCGCCCGCAGTCTGCGGGGCAACCTCCTCAAGCATATCCTCGATGATCTCTTCAGACATAACGTACTCCAAAAGTTAGGTACCTAAATAAGATTGATATCCCGACTACTTCTTCTTGTGCGGACGCGGCTTCTTCTCGCGACGGGTAACCTCGACCTGCAGTGGAGCGTTCTTGAGGCGCTCCTCCTCATCGGCCTTAGCCTTGTCGATAACCTTCTGTGTCACGAAGATCTGCTGGATAACCTGCCAGGCAGAAGACACATCGTAGTACAGCAGAACACCAACGGGAAGGCTCCAGCCCATCCAAAGCATCATGACCGTCATGACAACGGCCATCATACGCATGCTCTGGGCCTGCTGGCCGGTCTGGTTGCGCGACATATAGAGCTGCGGAATCAGGGTCAGGACGGCAAACAGGATCAGGCAGACCAGCGCAGGCAGTGCAACCATAAAGCCATCGGCAAAGGAAGCGCTCGGCGTGGTGGTCAGGTCGGGCAGGATGTTGAAGAACGAGAACGTGCCCTCGTTAAAGTACTGCGGCAGGTTACGAAGCAGCGTAAACAGGGCAAACAGGATAGGCATCTGAATCAGAAGCGGCAGACAACCAGCCATGGGGTTGAACTTGTTCTCGCTGTAGAACTTCTGCATCTCCTCGGCCTGACGCTGGGGATCGTCGGCATAGCGCTCCTGGATCTCGAGCATCTTGGGCTGCAGCACCTGCATGCGAGCCGTCGACTTAGTCGACTTGAGCATAAGCGGCGTCAGCAGCAGACGGATGATGACCACCAGGATGATGATGGACAGGCCCCAGTCGACCGCAAAGGTCTGGATGAGCTTGAGCAGCTCGAAAAGGATGTTAACGATCCAATCCCACATGTAAGTTTTCCTCCGATAGCGAGTGCCCGCTAGGGCACAGGGTCATAACCGCCGACGTGCAGGGGATTGCAGCGAGCGATGCGCCTCACGGCAAGCCAGCAGCCTCTCAAAACACCGTACTTCTCAATCGCCTGGATGGCGTATTGCGAGCACGTTGGGTAAAAAATGCAGGCGTCAGGCAATAAGGGCGAAATAACCTGTTGATATATGCGAATAGGAGCGATGGCAACACGTCGCAAAACGTGATTGCTCATCGCTCCTCCCCGGCAACGCCGGCGCGTTTCATAAGCGAACGCAATGCCTTGTCCATCTCCTGCGGCGAGGAATCCCTCGTCTTGGGAGTTGCGAACAAGATGATGTCATAACCCGCAACGGGAAATCCACAGCTGCGGGCGGCCTCGCGCATCACACGCTTAGAACGGTTGCGCACGACAGCACAACCGAGCCGTTTAGCACCAACGAAGGCGACCCTTCCGGAGTCGCCTTCGCCAACCGATTCACATATGGTCATTCGAATCAGAGGGTGATTGAAACGACGCCCCTGACTGAACACATGCTCGAAATCTTGCCGAGACTTAATAGTCTTCATGCGAGATGTGTGTATCGCTGCTAGACAGTGAGACGCTTGCGGCCCTTGGCGCGGCGACGGGCGAGCACGGCACGACCACCCTTGGTGGCCATACGGGCACGGAAGCCATGGGTCTTGGCACGCTTACGCTTATTAGGCTGATACGTACGCTTCATCTTAAGTTCCTCCTGCTGCATTTCGAGTGTCCGCGGGGACGCGGACGCAGATATAGACACGTGAGCTTGAAGATTGTAGGGAAATCAATGTTCAAATGTCAAGAAATCAAAGGTAAAAGGTTGCGCAGTTCACACGGTTCCCCCATAAGCCAAGCTCGATTTAGCGGTGCATGGCAACTTTTCACGATATTTCATCGAGTTTTCAACAGGTCATGTTGGCAATGTTGAGAACTTTTCGTCCGTTTTCCAAAGTTTTCAACAGGTTTTGAAAAGTTGTCGAAAGATGAGAAACATTGCACGGTGAGCTACTATTTGTTCGAAACCTTTTGAAAGATTGCGAGCGGCATGTCTGACGACTTTTACACCATGGTCGATTCCGGAGACCCGGCACCCGACAACGAGCACATCACCGGCGTGCGCGAAGAGCGTGAGGAAGGCGAGCAGACGACCACGCAGGCGCCAAAAGCCATGTACGCCGCGCGCATCGCCGTCTATGACGACATGCTGTCGACACCGCGTGTGATCGTCATTGATCCGCAAGATGTCCGCACGTATTTGGAAGAGACGACCAACACCGTCTACCAGTGCATGAAAGAACAAGGTGGCCATATCTCGCTCATGGTCATCCGCGAGATTGTCGAAAACTTTATCCACGCGCACTTTGCCGAGCCCATCATCTCGATTCTGGACGGCGGAGACACCATCCGCTTTGCTGATCAAGGACCCGGCATCGACGACAAGGAGCGCGCTTTCGACTTTGGCGTTACCAGCGCAAACAGCAAGATGAAGCGCTATATCCGTGGAACCGGAGCAGGGTTTCCCATGGTGCAGGAGTATTTGGAAAACGCCGGCGGGGCCGTGTCCATCGAGGACAACATGGGCAACGGCACCGTGGTTACGGTAAGCCTGGATCCTAAACGCGTGCAGGAAATCGAACGCGCCGGCGGGCGCGGTGCTGCCGTGCGGCCCGAGACGGAGCAGTCCGCATATCCCCTGCCGGGAGCTTTTGCGCAGCAGCCCATGGCAACGCAACAGATGCAGCCCCGCGTGGGACAGATGCAGCAGCCCGGAATGCTTCCTACACAAGAGTCCCAGGCGGCGTCGATGTCGATGCCGCCAAACGTGCCAGAGGCCATGCCGCTGGCGGATCAGGATGCAGCAGCAATGCAGCAGGCGACGGGGGCACCGGGTGGCCAGCAAATGGGATATCAGCCGTACCAACAGGGATATCCATATCAGCAGATGCCGCCACTGGGGTATGGCCAGCAGTTCCCACAGCAGTACCAGCAGGGATATCAGCAGCCGCACCAGCAGATGCCGCAGCAGCAGTACAACCCCTGGGCCCAGCAGATGACTCCGCAGCCTTACCAACAGTGGCCTCAAAGTTTTCAACAGCAAATGCCGCCGATGCAGAGTTCTCAACAATCAGCAGCTCAAATGATGTATCCTAATGCAGCAAATCAGTATGCTCAGCCACAGCCGGACGTGTTCGTAAGCGATCGCGGCAACGCCGCGCTGGGCTATCTGGCGCAAAATCAAGCGTGCGGTGCAACCGATCTGGCGAGGGCGTTTGGAAACTCGGCCCCTACTTGGTCACGCACGCTCAATGACTTGGCGCAGGCCGGCTTGGTCATCAAGCATGGCCAGAAATACCATCTGACCGAACTCGGCGCCGCTCGCGTGCGAGCTCAGAGCTAAAGAACGGGAGAGACAGTGGACGAGGAAGCAAGCATCATCCTGGGGGATGCCATCGCCTTTTGCCAGCGCGACGGCCAAGATGCACGCCTCATCAACATGCTGGGGCAATCGCGCGCCATAAGCCTGACCGAAGATACGCTCACGATCGAGGCCCCCTCGCGCTTTGCCATCGCGCAGCTCAAAAAGCATCAGCCGACCATTGAGGCCTATCTGGAAGAAATCGCCTTTGCACCGATCGCGCTCGACATCGTGGCACCGCAAGGCGCAACGGCCGAATCTGCTGCCGCGACGGCGCCCGCCACGGCTCCCGCTGCTTCCCCGGCGGTGCCGGCCTCCGCAGGCGACGTGCCGACAATCGAGCACCAGCACGGCGATGTTTCCCGTGAAACCATGGCACCGTTGCCGACCGCGGCGGCGACGTCAACGAACGCACCCGTCACGCACATGCCTATCGCTCACGACGCAGCGGCGGGCGCGGATTCGGGCATTGCAATCAAGAACACGCTCTCGGCCGATGATTTTCGTCGCATGATGAATCAGATGAAGGGCGGAGCGCCGACTAAGTCCACGCAAGCTGCGACCCCCGCTTCACCCATGCCAGCACCGACCGTACCGGCCGAGCAGAATGCGGATGGAGCCCCGCTCGCCGCGAACTCAAAATTTACCTTTGAGAACTTTGTCTACGGCCCCGAGAACAGCCATGCCTATCGCTCGGCACTCAAGTTTGCCGCCCTCGCGGACGAGCGCGGCACGTGCACATCACTGTTCATCTACGGCAAATCGGGCCTGGGCAAGACGCACCTGCTGCTTGCCATCAAAAACGAGCTCGCCGAGAAGTCGCCCGAGATCAAGGTCAAGTATGCCAACTCCCAGGCATATCTGGACGACCTGATGACCGAGTTCGACCGCCAAAAGAAGAGCAACGCCCCTATCATGCAGGCATACCACGGCGTGGACGTGCTCATCATCGATGACATCCAAAACATCATCGGCAAGCGCGCGAGCGTGGACTACTTTTTCCAGCTCATGGACGAGTTCATCCGCAACAACAAGAAGGTCGTCATCGCGGCAGACCGCGCCCCCAAGGACCTGAGCATGGACGAGCGTCTGACCAGCCGCTTCAACGCCGGCATGCTCTGCTTGGTCGCAGAGCCCAGCTACGAGATGAAATACAAGATCTTGCAGCGCTATTACGAGAACACCATCGTCGCCGCTCCCGAGGCAGGCGACGACTCGCTGCTGGCGGCCTATGGGGGCGACGGCGGGCACCTGACCGACGAGCACTTTAAACACATGGCCGAGGTCTCGGGCACCAACATCCGCGAGCTCGAGAGCTTTTGCGAGCGTTGCGCCGGCGAGGCGGGCGACCGCGAGCGCGAGGGCGGGGAGCTCACCTTTGACGATATCGACGCCATCGCCAGCCAGTACTTCGACACATCGGCCAAAAAGATCAACGTCCAGACGGTTCAGTCCGTCATCGAAGAGCAGTACGGCGTGACGCACGAGGAGCTCATCGGCCCGCGTCGCAACGCCAATATCGCCAAAGCACGCCATATTGCCATCTATCTGGCCATCGAGATGTGCGAGATGACGACCACGGCGGTGGGCGCCGAATTTGGCAACCGCAACCACTCGACCGTCAGCACGAGCTACAAAAAGGTCCAGAAGATGATCCAGGAAGACCGCACCGTCACCGAAGACCTCAAGTCGCTGCGCGATAAAATTACACTGCGCTCGTAGGGAAATAGAGACACCTGTTGAAAACTTGTCGAAACCACGGGCATAAGGTGTCTAAAACCCAACCCGCGGTGATGAAAAGTTTTGCGCAGGTTTTGAACGTGGAAAACCACCCCTGTTGCACACAGGTTGCTGTCGATTCTCTTTCTGGGTCTGACCTGCGTCTTTGGGAGTAATCAACAGTTTCGTCAGTGCTATTACTATTATTAAGATATTTATATCTATAGAAAGGTATTAAAAGATGAAGTTCACCGTCAGCCAGAGCTCGCTTACACAAGCCATCGGCGTCGTTATGAAGGGTGTCGCTTCGGCATCCACCCTCCCCATCCTGTCGGGCGTGCTCGTTAAGGCCCAAGACGGCATCTTGGAATTCCAGACCTCTAACTACACCATCTCGATCCGTCATCGCATCGCGGCGCATGTCGAAGAAGAGGGCGAGATGGTTATTCCCTGTAAGATGCTCTCCAATATCACCAAGACCCTCCCCGATGCCCCGGTTACCTTTGAGCTGTCCGAGCGCCAGGTGCTGATTGGTTGCGAGAAGAGCTCTTTTAGGCTGAACACGCTCGATGCCAATGACTTCCCCGAGTTTCCGGCCTATGCCATCGAGAGTGCCGTGGAGCTGCCGACCGATGTCTTGTCCGAAATGGTCGGCCGCGTGTGGCGCGTCACCTCGACCGACAAGGCTCGCCCCATCCTGGGCGGCGTGCACATGAAGGTCGAGAACAACACCGTACGCCTGGTAGCGACCGATTCCTTCCGCTTGGCCGTGTGCGATACGCAGGTCGAGACCTCGACCCTCGAGGGCTCCTTTGAGCTCAACGTTCCGGCTGACGCCTTTAACGACGCGCTGAACATCATGGCCAGCCAAGCGACCATCATGATCGGGGCTACCGACACCCAGGTCGTCTTTGAGGCCGGCAACACCACCTACGTGTCGCGTCGCATCGAGGGCGTGTACCCCAACTACAAGCAGCTCATCCCCGATTCGTGCGTGACGAGCGTCAAGATCGACGTCGCCGCCTTTAACGCCGCCCTCAAGCGCGTGGCCGTTATCGCGAGCGCCAACCCCGCCGTCAAGTTCGAGATCGATGTCGAGAACGGGCAGATGGGCCTGTCCTCCATTTCCAATGACCAGGACCTTGCGCAGGAGACGATCGATGTCGAGGCCGAGGGCGAGTCGGGTACCATCGCCTTCAACTACCACTACATCTTCGGCTGCCTCAATGCCCTGTCCAAGGAGAAGGAGATCACGCTGGAGCTCAAGAGCTACTCGCAGGCGGGCATCTTTAAGTCCTACGACAAGATCAACTACCTGTACCTGGTCATGCCGGTCCGCATCTAGCGCTGCGCCATGACCATGTTCGCCCGCGATCTTTCCGTCGCGCACTACCGCAGCTTCGATAGCTATCACCTTGCCCTGGACGAGGGCGTGACGATACTTGCGGGACCCAACGCGGCGGGAAAGACCAATCTCATAGAGGCGCTGCAGCTGCTGACGAGCGGCGCCTCGTTTAGGCATCCGACCGCAGCCGAGCTCGTCCATGACGGCGTGGGCTCGTGCAAGATCGAGCTGAGGCTCGAGGGCGACGGCCGCGTGCTTGATATGGGATTGAGCGCGGAGGACGGTAAGCGCTCGTTTAGCCGCAACGGCAAGAGATGCTCTGCCGCCGGTGTGCGCGGGGTTCTTCCGAGCGTGCTGTTTTGCCCCGACCATCTGGACATGGTTAAGCGTGGCGCCAGTGTGCGCCGCGCCGCCCTCGATGACTTTGGCATGCAACTGAGCGCACGCTATGCCGATCTTGCGAGCACCTATGGGCGCTGCGTGACCCAGCGTAACGCCTTGCTCAAGGAGACCTGGTGCTGCCGCGAGATGCTCGGCGCGTGGAACGATTCGATTGCCCGCGCGGGCTCGGCCCTGCTCGTGCACCGGTTGGCCCTGCTCGACCGGCTGGCGGGCCATGTGCACACTGCCTACGGGCAAGTAGCGTCAGGTGAGGCCGCCAACGTGACCTATGCGTCCACGCTGGGGGCTTTGCCCCAGGTCGAGGATCGCGAAGAGCTGAAGGGTTGGGCGTACGAGCGCATGCTGGCCGCCCTTGACGAGCATGCCGACGAGGAAATTCGCCGCGGCGTGACGTTGGTGGGACCGCATCGCGACGAGATTGAGTTTACCGTGGCGGGTCGCTCCGCCCGTTCATTTGCCAGCCAAGGACAGCAGCGCACGCTGGTGCTGTCCTGGAAGGTGGCCGAGGTTGCCGTGGCTCGCGATGTCCTGGGCACCGCCCCACTGCTGCTTTTGGACGACGTGATGAGCGAGCTCGACGGCGAGCGTCGCGGCGCTTTCCTGCGGCTGATCGGCGATGATATCCAGACGGTCATAACCACGACCAACCTGGGGTACTTTACCGATGACCTGCTTGATCGAGCCAAGGTGGTGAGCATGGGTGAGACGTGCTAATTACGAGCGCGAGAGCGAGACAGTCGCCTTCAGCGGGTTTTTGAACGCAGAGCGCCAGCGCATCCTGGCGGCTGCAACGCCTAAGCGCCGTGCGCAGATGGAGGCCGCCGAGGAGTCGCGCACGGTCTATCGCGCATGGAACGCGGTGTGCTCGGGCACGCGCGAGGGGCGGCATGTGACGGGACTGCGCTACCTGCCCGAGTCCAATGAGCTGCTGGTGTATCTCGACTCGCCCTCGTGGACGCAGGAAATGACGCTGTTGCGCGAGATCATCCGCGCGCGCATGGAGCGCGCCGGTGCGCATGTGGACGGCCTGGTGTTCAAAACCACCGCGCCCGGTCACACGCCGCCCGCCGCCAAGGAGCGCCTGCGCCCGGCGACGACCGAGCGCCCGCCGGCCCCGCACGCCGACCTAAGTGAGGCCGAGTGCACCGAGATCGAGCGCCAAGTGGCGCCCATCGAAGACCAAAAACTGCGCGAGGCCCTCGAGAATGCCATGAGAGCCAGTGCCGAGTGGGCCAAGGGCGTGCAAAGCAAAAAAGAGCCTTAAATCGCATCTGGTGGCCTTGTAGAGCCAAATACCCTCGTTCCCGAGGGTATTTTTTTACGATAAACTAGTAAGGCTGTACACATTTTCTTGACTGAAGGAGGACGTGTGGCAAACGAAAACGATTACGATGGCGGCGAGATTAAGATTCTCGAAGGTCTCGAGGCCGTTCGTAAGCGCCCGGGCATGTATATCGGCTCGACGAGCGCCAGCGGTCTGCATCACCTGGTGTGGGAGATCGTTGACAACTCCGTCGACGAGGCCATGGCCGGTTTCTGCACCGAGATCCAGGTGACGGTCCACGCCGACAACTCCATCACGGTCGTCGACAACGGGCGCGGCATCCCCGTCGACGAGCACCCTGTTAAAAAGATCCCGACGCTCGAGGTCGTTATGACGATCTTGCACGCCGGCGGTAAGTTCGATAACTCGGCCTATAAGGTCTCGGGCGGCCTGCACGGCGTGGGCATCTCCGTCGTCAACGCACTGTCCAAGCGCGTGGTCGTTCAGGTTCGTCGCGATGGCAACACCTACGAGATGGAGTTCTCGCGCGGCAAGACCGTCAAGAAGATGGAGGTCGTGGGCACCTCGGATTCGACGGGCACCACCGTCACCTTCTGGCCCGACGACGAGATCTTCGAGACCTGCATCTACGATTTCGATACGCTGCACAACCGTCTGCAGGAGACGGCGTTCCTCAATAAGAACCTTAAGATTGTGCTGACCGACGAGCGCGAGGCGACTCCCCACGTGGAGGAGTTTTGCTACGAGGGCGGCATCATCGACTTCGTCAAGTTCCTCAACGAGGGCAAGGACGTCCCTGAGGCCTTTAAGGAGCCCATCTACATCGAGGGCAAATCGGACCCGGACGCGCCTGTGGCCAAGATGGGCGAGGTCGAGGTTTCCCTGCAGTGGAATAGCGGCTACGGCGAGAACGTCATGTCGTTTGCCAACGACATCTACACTCCCGAGGGCGGCATGCACCTTGAGGGCTTCCGCACCGCGCTCACCCGCGTGATCAACGACTACGCGCGCAAACAGAACCTGCTCAAGGAAAAAGACGCCAACCTGACCGGCGACGATGTGCGCGAGGGCCTTTCGGCCGTTATCTCGGTCAAGCTGCCCGATCCGCAGTTTGAGGGCCAGACCAAGGCCAAGCTCGGTAGCTCCTATATGCGCGCGCTCACGCTCAAGATCGTGACCGACGGCCTCGCCGATTACTTGGAGGAGCATCCCAAGCCCGCCCGCGAGATCGTCAAGAAGGCGCAACAGGCCTGCAAGGCGCGCAACGCCGCCCGCAAGGCGCGCGAGGCGACCCGCCGCAAGAGCCTGCTCGAGACGGCGTCCCTGCCCGGTAAGCTCGCTGACTGCTCGGTGCGCGATGCCGAGCTGACCGAGCTCTTCATCGTAGAGGGCGACTCGGCAGGCGGTTCGGCCAAGGACGGCCGTCGCCGAGACATCCAGGCGATTCTGCCCCTGCGCGGCAAGATTCTGAACGTCGAACGCGTTGGTGACCATCGCGCATTCTCGAGTGACACCATCCAGTCGCTGATTACCGCGATCGGCTGCGGCGTCACGACGAGTGCCGGCGACGGTGGCGACTTCGATATCACCAAGGCGCGCTACCACAAGATCATCATCATGACCGATGCAGACGTCGACGGTGCGCACATCCGCATCCTGCTGCTGACGTTCTTCTACAAGTACATGCGTCCGCTGATCGATGCCGGCTACGTCTATGTTGCCTGCCCGCCCATCTTTGGCATTAAGGTGCGCAACAAGATCCACTACGTGTATCCCAACGGCCGCCAGCCCGAAGACGAGATCCTGCGCGACACCATCCAGAGTCTGGGCCTGAACCCCGACGACAACGACGAGGACGGCAAGGCCAAGGACGGCAAGATCACCAAGAAGCGCAAGGGCTATACCGTCCAGCGCTACAAGGGTCTGGGCGAGATGGATCCCAAGCAGCTTGCCTCAACGACGATGGACCCCAAGACCCGCATCCTGCAGCGCGTGTCGATCGAGGATGCCGTGGTGGCAGACCGCGCCGTGCGCGAGCTGATGGGTTCCGAGGTCGGCTATCGCCGCGAGTACATCGAGAAGCATGCGCATGATGCACGCTTCCTTGACGCTTAAGAGGAGGTAACGTGGCAGACGATATCAACAATAACGAGGGTATGGGCGAGGCCGGCGATGCCGGCATGCCCGACGATCTGAAGCGCCTGCTTGCCCGTGCTGAGCAGGGCGAGGACGGCGATCCGGATGCCTATAACCCCGATGCCGATGATGACGAGGAAGAGGACGACGACGGTGAGCTCGAGGAGAGCTTTGGCGAAGTCGATCGCGGCGCCTCGGCCGGCGAGGATATCAACGGTGGCCAGCTCCAGATTTCGGAGTTTGGCCGCGAGATGAAGCAGTCATTTATCGAGTATTCGATGTCGGTCATCACGGCGCGCGCCCTGCCGGACGTGCGCGACGGCTTAAAGCCGGTGCACCGCCGCATCCTGTATGCGATGAACGAGAGCGGCATCTACCCCAACCGCCCGCACAAGAAGTCCGCTTGGACGGTCGGCGAAGTTATCGGTAAGTACCATCCGCACGGTGACTTCGCGGTCTACGAGGCAATGGTTCGTCTGGCGCAGTGGTTCTCCATGCGCACGCCGCTCATCGACGGCCACGGCAACTTCGGCAACATCGACGGCGACGGCGCCGCTGCCATGCGTTACACCGAGAGCCGCCTGGCAAAGCCCGCCATGGAGCTGCTGCGTGACCTGCAGAAGGATACCGTCGACTGGCAGCCCAACTACGACGAATCGCTCGCCGAGCCCGTGGCACTGCCTGCGCGCTTCCCCAACCTGCTGGTCAACGGCAGCCAGGGCATCGCCGTCGGCATGGCCACCAATATCGCCCCGCATAACCTCACCGAGGCGATCGAGGCAACCTGCTACCTGATCGATAATCCCGACGCCACTGTCGACGAGCTCATGCAGATCATGCCCGGTCCGGACTTCCCCACCGGCGCTATCATCATGGGCAGCGCCGGCATTAAGCAGAGCTACGAGACCGGCCGCGGCTCCATTACCGTGCGCGCCAAGGCTCACGTGGAGTCCACCAAGACCGGCCGCAACCGCCTGGTCTTTACCGAGATCCCCTACATGGTCAACAAGGGCACCCTGCAGGAGAAGATCGCCCAGCTCGTCAACGACAAGCGCATCGAGGGCATCTCGGATATGCGCGATGAGTCCAACCAGAAGGGCATCCGTCTGGTCATCGAGCTCAAGAAGGGCGTCATTCCGCAGGTCGTGCTCAATAACCTGTATAAGTACACCTCGCTGCAGACGACCTTCGGCGCCAACAACCTAGCGCTCGTCAACGGCGTCCCCAAATGCCTGAGCCTGCGCGAGATGCTGCAGCACTACATCGACCACCAGGTCGACGTCGTCACCCGCCGCACCCGCTTCGACCTTAAGAAGGCCCAGGCCCGCGCGCATATCCTCGAGGGCTACCTGATGGCTCTCGACCATATCGACGAGGTCATTAGCATCATTCGTTCCTCGCAGACCGACTCCGAGGCCAGCAGTCGCCTGATCGAGCGCTTTGGCTTTACGCCCGAGCAGACCACGGCCATCCTCGAGATGAAGCTGCGCCGCCTGACCGGCCTGGAGCGCGACAAGATTCAGGAAGAGCTGGACGGCCTGCGCCGCGCCATCGCCTACTACGAGGACCTGCTGGCGCACGAGGAGAAGATCCTGGGCGTCATTAAGGAAGAGATGCGCGAGATCTCCAAGAAGTTTGGCGATAAGCGCCGCACCGAGATCAGCCAGGTCGAGAAGGACCTGGACGTCGAGGACCTCATTGCCGACGAGGACATGGTCGTGACCATCACCCACACCGGCTATGTCAAGCGCATCCCGGTGGCCGCCTACCGCGCCCAGAAACGCGGCGGCAAGGGCGTGTCGGGCGTCAACCTCAAAGAGGACGATGTCATCGACGAGATGTTCATCGCGTCCACGCACGAGTACGTGCTGTTCTTCTCGAACAAGGGCAAGGTCTATCGCCTGAAGGTGCATGAGCTGCCGGTGGGTACGCGCCAGGCGCGCGGTACCGCGATCGTCAACCTGCTGCCCTTCGAGGAGGGCGAGAAGATCGCGAGCGTCATCAGCTGCCGCGAGTTCCCTGCCGACGAGTACCTGATGTTTGCCACCAAGAGTGGCATGGTCAAGAAGACCGTGATGAGCGCATATGACCGCAGCCGCCGCGACGGCCTGATCGCTATCAACCTGCGTGACGACGACGCGCTGCTGAACGTGCGCCGCGTGCGCGAGGGCGACAAGATTATCCTGGCCACCACCGCGGGCAAGGCGATCATGTTCTCCGAGGAGCAGGTGCGCGCCACCGGCCGCGATACCAGCGGCGTTCGCGGTATCGGTATGAAGGACGGCGTGAGCGTTCTGGGCATGGAAGTCACTAACGGCAACGGCGATCTGTTCGTCATCACCGAGCGCGGCTACGGCAAGCGCACGCCGGTTGCGGACTACCCGGAGCAGAATCGCGGCGGCCAGGGCGTCTACACCATCCAAATGACCGAGCGTAAGGGTAACCTCGCGGCCATGAAGACGGTGGGTCCGCAGCACGAGCTGTTCATCGTGACGGAGGGCGCGACGGTCATTCGCGTCAAGACCGACGAGATCAGCCAGACCGGCCGCGCCACCCAGGGCGTCAAGATGATGACCGTCGACGACAACGACCGTATATGCGCCGTGGCCCGCATGACAGCCGCCAAAGAGAAGCCCGAGGGCGAAGGTGTCGAGGCCGCAGCCGATACCGAAGAGACCCCAGTCGACCTAGGCGACGGCAACGACATGACAGAGGATCTCCTCGACGAGTAAGTAGTCCTCTCCGGTCAAAAACATCAGACCCCATATATCGGCGGTCGGCGCACCTGCGCGCCGACCGCTTTTTTGAAAACCTAGGGACCCGCGTTCGCCCCGGTCGCCCGGCGGTATATGAAGTCGATCGCGAGTTCCGCACGAGCCGGAGAGCACTTAATGTGCTCTCCGTGCGAGTCAGGACTGTCCGAGCAGGCGACTTCATATGCCGCCGGGCGACCGGGGCGAACCCCTCCAAAGATTTTCAAAAAAGTTGTTGACGCGCGCGTAACGACTCGTCTAATATATCCCTTGCGCGATGGACCTGTAGCTCAGTTGGTTAGAGCGTCCGGCTGATAACCGGG
>NZ_QSFY01000011.1:0-44217 GCF_003467965.1 Collinsella sp. AM42-18AC | reverse complement strand
CCGGGGCGAACCCCTCCAAAGATTTTCAAAAAAGTTGTTGACGCGCGCGTAACGACTCGTCTAATATATCCCTTGCGCGATGGACCTGTAGCTCAGTTGGTTAGAGCGTCCGGCTGATAACCGGGAGGTCACAAGTTCGAATCTTGTCAGGTCCACCACTTTCTTTCGCAATAAACACCCCAGCGAGAGCCGAGTCGCCGCTGGGGTGTTTATTACTGTCTCCGTGGGGGTTTAGCTCAGCTGGGAGAGCGCGGGCTTTGCAAGCCTGAGGTCAGGGGTTCGATCCCCCTAACCTCCACCATGATGGACCTGTAGCTCAGTTGGTTAGAGCGTCCGGCTGATAACCGGGAGGTCACAAGTTCGAATCTTGTCAGGTCCACCATCAAAACTGTGAAGAGCCCTGGGGCGTGCCTCGGGGCTTTTTTCTTGTCTGCGATAAATCTCATTTTGGTTTTGTGTGCTGTGCGAAAGATTGGGTAGTATAGCTATTCAATGCGGCGACCCTGCCGTGTGTTAACCGCTACGTACCGGAGGTGTTCCATGGTTCGTGTCGACATAGAGACCATCGTCATGGCCGCCGGTCCCGTGCCATCGCTTATCGTGCTTCGTGAGCGCAGCAGCAAATCGGACTCGCCCGCGCCGCTGCGTTCCCTTTCCATTCAGACTGGTTCGTTTGAGGCTGCGGCAATCAGCCGTGGCATCGATAGCGGTCGCGCCGAGCGCCCGATAACGCATGACCTGCTGCTTGACACCGTCGATGCCCTGGGAGCCAAGCTCGAGCGCATCGAGATCGTTCGTGCCGAGCCGCCGGTGTTCTATGCGACGATTGTTGTGCTGGTCGATGGTGACGAGCGCAAGATTGACGCCCGCCCCAGCGACGCCATCGCCCTTGCCGTGCGCAGTAATGCCCCCATGTTTGTGGAGGACGACATCATGAATCGCCTGGGTACCGTTTCTGCCCATGCCGAGGAAGTTGACGACGAGCAGGAGTTCGAGAAGTTCGACGAGTTCGTCCATACGCTCTCCCCGGATGATTTCTAAATGTCTGGCACGCGAGCGGAGAGGTCGCTGATGGGTACCCGCGTATCGGCTGAAGCGGCCGCCATCGCGTGTGAAGCTCAGATGCGCTCGGAGGCATCCGAGGCGGCTCGCATTGCCTATGTGACGCAGGCCCGCACACTTCGCGAGCGCCGCGGCTCCTATATCAAGATGGTTATCATCTCCGCCCTTGTCGCGGTAATCTGTTCTCGTCTTCGTGGTACAGTTGGTGCGCTTGGGTTTTCGATTTCAACAGGCTTGGTAATCTGGGGTGTGGTCGATGCGGTAATGCTGACCAACCAGATCAAGGTACTCGACAAGCGCGCGATGGATATGGTGCGCGCCCGCGACGCTGCCGCCAAGATCGCTGCCGAGGCACAAGAACTGTAACGACGCCGGATTCGATGGGAAGGTCTAGAGATGGCACAGGATATGCAGGACGCCGGTAACGTCTCCGCCGAGCTCGACGCCATGGTGTGTGACCTGATTGGTGCGTTCTTGGACGACCTTGCCGCCGGTGAGAATCCGGGCGTAGTTGTGGCGATCGAGGACGCTGCTTCCAACCGCTATCTGGCCGCGCTCGACGAGGATGGCGAGGAGGCATGCCTGGAGGCCGCCACCAACTTTATCTCCGAGCACAAGATGGGTCTTAAGGACGAGGGCCTGGGCCGTATCGCCCGCTATGCCATCGGCTATACCGGCTGTGTCGAGATTGACGGCGGCTACCACGACGCTCTGCTCGTGAGTTTCTTTGAGACGACGCTCGAGAGCGGTTTTTCGGCATATGTGCTGTATGAGGGCATGGGTGCCGGCGATGGTTTTATGTGGAGCGACCCTGAACCTGCAGGTGAGGAAACCCCTCTCATCTAAAATCGCTAAAATAAACGAGTTTTCGGTAAAAGGCTCAATATTCCCGCCGAGCGTTGCATTGCTGGGTGGGTCGCATACGCGTGCCGTTTGTATATGGATAGAAGATAGGGGAACTACATGCGCGTAGACAATCTGAGGAACATCGCCATCATCGCCCACGTCGACCACGGCAAGACGACGATGGTCGACAAGCTCCTGCGTGCCACGGATGCCTTCCGTGCCAACCAGCAGGTCGAGGACCGCGTCCTGGACTCTAACGACCAGGAGCGCGAGCGCGGCATCACGATTCTCGCTAAGAACATCTCTATCGAGTACAAGGACGTCAAGATCAACGTCATCGACACCCCGGGCCACGCCGACTTTGGCGGCGAGGTCGAGCGCGTGCTGCGTATGGCCGACGGCGCCCTGCTGCTGGTCGACGCCTTTGAGGGCCCCATGCCCCAGACCCGCTTCGTGCTGCGTCACGCTATCGACACCGGCCTCAAGATCATGATCGTCATCAACAAGATCGACCGTCGGGGTGCTAACCCCGAGAAGGCCTACAACGACTGCCTCGACCTTATGGCCGACCTGGGCGCTACCGACGATCAGCTCGAGTTTGCCATGGAGCACGTCATCTACGCCAGCGGCGTCAACGGCTTTGCCCGTCATGATCCCGAGGACGGCAACATGGACATGTACCCGCTGCTCGATATGATCATCGACGACATGCCCGCGCCCGAGGTTGACGAGACCGCGCCCCTGGCCATGCAGTGTGTGACCATCGACCACTCCAACTTCGTTGGCCGCATCGGTATCGGTCGCGTGTACTCCGGTACCATTCACCAGGGCGACCAGATTCTGGTCGTCAAGAACGACGGCTCCAGTGCTACCGCTACCGTCAAGCAGCTCTTTACCTTCGACTACCTGGGCCGTACCGAGTGCCAGGAAGTCGGCGCTGGCGACATCGCCGCCGTCGTGGGCATTGACCGCACCGATATCGGCGATGTCTACACCGACCCCGAGAACCCCGTCGAGCTCGAGCCCATCGAGATCGACCCGCCGACCCTGTCCATCGTCTTTGAGGCTTCGACCTCTCCGCTCGTCGGCCGTGATGGCGACATTGTGGGCGCCCGTCAGCTCAAGGAGCGCCTGTTCAACGAGGCCGAGAACAACGTGACCATGAAGATCGAGGAGCTCGAGGACAAGAGCGGCGTCGAGGTCTCTGGCCGCGGCATTCTGCACCTGTCCGTCCTGATGGAGTCCATGCGCCGCGAGGGCTTTGAGTTCCAGGTCGGCCGTCCCCGCGTTCTGTTTAAGAAGGACGAGAACGGCAACAAGCTGGAGCCCGTCGAGCAGGCTGTTGTCGAGTGCCCGGACGAGTACTCGGGCAAGGTCGTCGAGGTCTTCGGTACCTCCGGTGGCATCATGACGAGCATGGACACCTCGGGCATCGTGACCCATCTTGAGTTCAAGATCCCGACGCGCGGCATCATGGGTCTTAAGAACCGCATCATGAACGTCACCCACGGCGAGGGCGTGTTCTACCACACCTTCCTGGAGTATGGCCCCTACGCCGGCGAGATCGGCAACCGCCAGAACGGCGCCATGATCTCCATGACCACCGAGAAGGCCGTTGCCTACGCTCTGGGTACGCTGCAGGAGCGCGGCCAGCTGTTCGTTGAGCCGGGCACCGAGTGCTACGAGGGCATGATCGTGGGCGAGCGCAGCAAGGCCGGCGACATGGTCGTCAACATCGCCCGCACCAAGAACCTGGGTAACCAGCGTTCCTCGACCTCCGACATCTCCGTGCAGCTGGTGCCGCCTCGCACCTTCTCTCTGGAGGAGGCGCTGGAGTACATCGCCGACGACGAGCTGGTGGAGATTACTCCCAAGAACATCCGCCTGCGCAAGCGTTTGCTCAACGCCACCGACCGTAAGAAGGCAGCCGTCCGCGCTGGCCAGGTCAACAAATAAGCGCTGGGGCTTATAACCGCCAATAAGAAAGGGCGTCGACCGCAATGGTCGGCGCCCTTTTTGGTGCACGGGGATTGAGAAGGCCTTCACCACCACAAAGGTGCCTGTCCCCTTTGCGGTGATTGGTGGTTAGGCGGTGGGGAGTCCTGGCGTGTTAGCCGGCTGCTGCGGCTTGAGGTGGGCGTTGCGCCAGATGATCTGGATGACGTAGCCGAGCGTGAAGACGAAGGCTACACCGCTGACAAAGTTGCCCATAAGAGGAAGTGCCGTGAGTGCGCCCGCGACGATACCGCCCACGGCGGCCATGGTGTAGCGGTTCTGATTGTGTCCGACCATGCGTGCGATCGCGCACCCCGCAAAGGCGCTCGATACCAACGCGATGCCGATAACACCGCACAAGAGAGTTCCGGCAAGCGACAGACCAGCGATAGAGATAATCAGCAGCAGGACGGCGGGGACGACAGCAATCGTACCCAGAAGACCGCTCACCCACAGTGGCGTGGGGTGCTGGTGGAGCATTCCGGCGGCACTGGCGGTTGCGCGCGGAAAGACAAGCTCAAGCAGGATGGCGACAAAGCCGGTGGAAAGCGCTGCGGCAACGATGCCGCCGATAATGTCGTTGACCGTAGAGGTGTCCTCGTTTTCGGTTCGGTCGATCTTGAGGGCTCCGACCTGGGCACCCTCTGCCCGCTCGGGATCCTGTGAGACGTGGGCGCTCACCGTGCCGGTGATGCGGGCGTTTTTGCCCAGGATGAGCTTGTCGGCCCAGACCTCAACATCGCCATCGACGGTGCCATCGATGGTAACGGTGTCGCCGGCGAGCGCCGCCGATTTAGCGGAGCCGCGCAGGGCGACCGTCTCGCCTGCCGCGTAAAAACAGTTGGCGGTGCTACCGGTGTTAAGGACGACGTGCTGGCCGGCTACCGTCACGCTGCCATCGATTGCGGTTTTGGCGATATCGATGGTACGCGCCGCCAGGCGAACGGCGCCGCCTACGGTGCAATCGCGAATCGACAGGCTCTCGCCCGCCGCGATAATATCGCGGCCGATGGAGGCATCGTCTAAGTTGAGGCTTTGGCCGGCCCAGTACAGGTCGCCTTCGACCCCGGACGGGGTGGAGTCAGCTTCGGTCGCGAGCACGTTTCCGGCGGTATCTGTGCCGGCGAATGAAGTCGTGGGAAGTACGATTAGCGCAAGTGCAATCAGTGCGAATAGGAGGGCGATGCGCGCCTGCACTTTACGGTGCCGGGACGACGGTGCTAGGTTGTAAGGCATAGTGAATCCTTCGCTAGATACTCGACATGTATCTAACAGGGTACCCAACGCGCGGGCGCTCTAAAAGAACCTCTCGGTTGCATTTCGAAGGGTCGTGCCGTGCTGTCTACTTTTTGCGATGCAAGAAGCGCGCGATGTCTTCCTCGGTGGGGCTTTTGATGTCAAAGCGCAGCGAGAGCCAGCGCAGACCCATGGTCACGACAACGCATACGACGAGCGCGGCGACATTGCTGACCAAGCCACTCATGACGAGGCTTACATAGCTTGCCGATCCGGCGATGGCCGCGATGGCATAAAAGTTAGTGCGTTGGAAAATGCCCGGAACCACGCCCATAAAGCCGTCGCGCAACATGCCGCCGCCCACCGCGGTGAAAAAGCCCATCATGATGCATACGGCCGGCGCAAAGCCGTAGACCAACGCCTTGTCCGCGCCGGTTGCCGCATAGATGCCGACCGAGATGATGTCGAGCAGGGGAATGAGTTTCTCGGGTTTATCGACGATTGCCGGGAAGATGTAGATAATGGCCGCCGTGGCAATGGAAAGTGGTAGTGCCATCGGCTGGTTGAGGATGTAGACGTTGCCCACTTGCAGTGTCATGTCGCGTAATAGACCGCCGCCCAGGCCACAGACCACGGCGAGTGCGACCGCGCCCACCAGGTCGAGCTTGTGCTCGCGAGCGACCAGCACGCCCGAGATCGATGCCGCGACAACGGCGAACATCTCGAGCCAAAATGGGATAGCGACCATGGCATCCGAGGCGTGTGAAGTAACAGTCATAGCGGCGACGACGGGCAAGATGAGGTCCTTTGATTCTCGGGTTTGAACAATGCCCGTACATAGTACATGGTTGGAGGCGATTGAGACCCTATTGCTCGGCAAACGGTTGGGACTGGGTGGGGGCGTGGCGTTGCTGGAATGCCAAGGGTCCAAAACATGTACGTCAGCCTCCAAAAACGACATTTTTCGACATCTTTGGAGGCTGACGTACATGTTTGGATTGAGCTCACAGCATGAGTGAGTTGATTTACTCACATCCGGTATATTTCCCCACTTCAACGGACATAAGAGTTGGATACCGGCTCAGAGCGAGAGGCCCTCAATGGATACCCCTGTTCTCATTTCGCATAAAACCGCATGGCTTGTCCATCATGCACCCCAGAATTTGGTTCAGTCTCTTGCGCGGCACGACTACCAGATAGGCGCACAAGGCATCTCCACCCAGCAACGTGTTGCGCGCATACGACAGGCCCTTACCGACTGCGGCATTCCGTCCGATATGCTTAAGACTATCGATATCGCGGTTGTATTCGAATTTGAGCGAATTCGTACCAAAGGCGTCGTTTGCCACATTCTTGGACAAAATCTTCCCTACGCGCATATTAACGAGTTGACGCCCGGAATCTTCATCACCGACGAAGCCTTCGCCTTCGTGCTCGCTGCCGAGTGGATGGATAGAATCGAATATCTCGAATATGGCTATGAAGTTTGCGGCGATTATCGCATGAGGCTCAATCCCGCCGACCCTTATACCGAGCAACCAGCCACCACCTCCAAGGATGAAATAACCGAACTGCTCGATCGGCACCCCGGCAAACCCGGTGCCACACGTGCACGGCTCGCGCTCAGGCACATCTACGATCACTCGGCCTCGCCTATGGAGACCGCTTCGGCAATTGCCCTCTCGCTCCCAACAAGCGAAGGCGGCGTTGGCATTAGAGGTATCGAACTCAACAAACCGCTCGAGATCCCTCAACGTCTCAGGCATTGCGCCAAAGCTCGAACACTCAAAATCGATGCGCTCGTGACCTATAAGCGCAGGGAGCTCGGTATCGAATATAAGGGCGGTTTTCACGATGAGCTCGAGCGCAAGGGAGCAGATGCGGAGCGAGAGGCCGTTCTCTCCCAAATGGGATATCGAATCGTTACGCTCACTTCGGCTCAGTTCGGCAGCCAGCTCGCCTTTCACCGCGCCATGAACAACATTCGCGAAGCGCTCGGCATGCCTCGCTGTACCGACACCGGTTACCAGCGAGAGCAAAACGAACTACGCAAGGCGCTAATCCGCAACTGGAAAGGCATGCGAGACGAAGAGGCGCCTTCCGAATAGTGCCACTCCCGTGAGCTCAATCCAAACGTGTACGTCAGCCTTCAAAGATGCCGAAAAATGTCGGTTTTGGAGGGTGACGTACATGTTTGGGGAAGCGTGGGATCGAGACGTATTTCGATAACAAAAAAGCTCCCATTCTTGGGAGCTTTCTCAACCAAAATGGCGGAGGAGGAGGGATTCGAACCCTCGTGACCTTATACAGGCCAAACGGTTTTCGAGACCGCCGCATTCAACCACTCTGCCACCCCTCCGCGTGGGGTAAAAACAAAGCAGGCTCGAAGGCCTGCTTTGGAATTAACTGGCGGAGAGTCAGGGATTTGAACCCTGGAGACGCTTTTGACGCCTACACGATTTCCAATCGTGCTCCTTCGGCCACTCGGACAACTCTCCGTTAAATGCGAAAGTCAGTATACACGAGGAATCGTAAAGTGCAAACAGAAAAGTTGGCATTTTTTGAAACGCTTGGCTTCGTGACGGGATCTCGGAGGCTAAAAACGGGCTCTGACCAGCATGGCAGCATGCAGCAAATTGTTCAAAATAGGTATTTATAGACGATGTGGCAGCAATTTAAAAAACTTTGAACGGTGTTATGAACCACTGGTATGCATTTCGCGACCACAGCCTTGCAATTGCTGACCTGCGGTTTGATTTGGTTTGTCCCCGCAGCGCCGTATCTTGTCCACAGATCCGTCAAGCATTTGGTCAGCATTTGGTTGGAAGACGCATGAAGTGCCGTGTGAGTATGGGCATATGTGGAGGTCATGAGGTTGTAGCTGCATATTCTTGCAGCCTGGGAGGTTGAAAGATATTATTACCAAGTCTTTTCCTGCTTCAGGCGCACCTTCACGACCTGAAGCCACATTTGCCCAGAGGAGGTGACAATATGAAGGCTTATGAACTGCTGTTCTTTGTTGACCCGTCGCTCGACCCCGAGACTCGTCTCGCTGTTATGAAGCGTATCGATACCACGATCGCTGAGGGCGCTGGCAAGGTCGACTCCGTTGACGAGTGGGGCAAGCGCAAGCTCGCCTACGAGATCAACGACCTCACCGATGGTGACTACACCCTCATCAACTTCCACGCAGATCCTACCCAGATCGCCGAGCTTGATCGCGTCCTGCGCATCACCGACGCTGTGGTCCGCCACATGATCGTCCGTCGCGACGACCAGGAGTAAGACTGTCGTTTTGGACTGGGCTTGTGCCCCAAGAGGAAGTAGTGAGTTATGAGCATCAATCGAGTGAACATCACCGGTAACCTCACGCGTGATCCCGAGCTGCGCGCCACCGCCGGCGGAACCCAGGTTCTGTCCTTTGGCGTCGCCGTGAACGATCGTCGCCGCAACCCGCAGACTGGCGAGTGGGAGGACTATCCCAACTTTGTCGACTGCACTATGTTCGGCACGCGCGCCGAGGCCGTGAGCCGTTTCCTGGCAAAGGGAAACAAGGTCGCGATCGAGGGCAAGCTGCGCTACAGCTCTTGGGAGCGCGATGGTCAGCGCCGGAGCAAGCTTGAGGTCATCGTCGATGAGATCGAGTTTATGAGCTCCCGTGGTGGCCAGGGTGGCTACGATCAGGGCGGTTACGCCCCCGCAGCTCCCGCGCCCGCAGCACGTCCTGCCGCACCGGTGGCTACGCCGCCCGCGGTCGACGTCTACGATGAGGACATCCCGTTCTAAGGGTTGTTCACCTATTTTTGAGTGAGAGGCGGCTTCGGTTCGCCGAAGTTGCCAAACGAAAGGTATTTTGACATGGCTAATGATTTTTCTGCACGTCAGCCGCGTCGTAAGTACTGCCAGTTCTGCAAGGAGAACACTGAGTTCATCGACTATAAGGACACTCAGCTTCTCCGTAAGTACATGACCGACCGTGGCAAGATCAAGCCCCGTCGCGTCACTGGCGCTTGCACGCAGCATCAGCATGACATCGCCAACGCCATCAAGCGCGCCCGCGAGATGGCTCTCCTGCCGTACACCGTCCCCGTGGTTTCCTCTCGTGGCAACCGCGACCGCGGCTAAGAAGGGAGACGCATCATGAAGGTTATTCTTCTCGATGAGATCAAGGGCAAGGGCGGCGAGGGTGACGTCGTAGAGGTCGCTCAGGGTTACGCTGAGAACTTCCTGTTCCCCAAGAAGCTCGCTGTTGCCGCCACCAAGGGCAACCTCAAGCAGCTTGACGAGCGTCGCAACAACATCGCCAAGCGCGAGGCCGTCCGTCTGGCTACCGCCAACGAGACCAAGGCTGCCTTCGAGGGCAAGACGGTCACCGTTGACGTCAAGGTCGGCGACGAGGGCATCCTCTTTGGCTCCGTTACCGCCGCTATGATCGCTGACGCCATCAAGGCTCAGCTCGGTATGGACATCGACCGCAAGCGCGTCGAGCTCGGTAAGCCCATCAAGGTTGCCGGCGCCCACACCGTTGCCATCTCGCTGTACCGCGAGATCAAGGCCGAGGTTGTCGTTCTCGTCGGCGTTACCGCCGAGGAGCTCGCTGCCGAGGCTGAGGTCGAGGAGGCCGCTGAGGTCGCCGAGGCCGAGACCGCCGAGGTCGAGACTGAGGCTGCTGCCGAGTAGCATTTGCTGCAACGCAACAATCTTGTTCTAAGAAGGGCGCTCTGGGAAACCAGGGTGCCCTTTTGTTTTCTACGCTTGGCGAGCGCCATGGCAGGCGTTGTGGTGAAGTCCCAAATGCGGGACCGTTCGTCCGTTTGGTTCGGTGATGATTGGCGCCGCGCGGCCCGTTTTGGGACCGTGGCTGATACTATGGATGCCCGCAAGCGATATGAATGAGGATGCTCATGGCATACGACGATAGGGAGACGGGGCTGACGGTTGAGGACCGCGGCTCCAAGTTGGGTCTCCCTCAAAACCAAGATGCAGAGGCCAACGTACTGGCTGCTATGCTGCTATCGCCCGAGGTGGTCGAGGAGGCCCAGGTCGAGCTGCAGCCCGATGACTTCTACCGGCCCATTCATAAGACCATCTACACCGCGATGGTCGATATGTACAACAGCCGCATTCCCATCGACTCCATCTCGCTGATCGATTACCTGCGCAGCATCAACAAGCTTGATGCCGTGGGCGGCGAGGCCTACATTTTGGAGCTGATGGGTCAGACCCTGTCGCTCGTGAACTGGCAGCACCATGCCGCCATCGTCCGTCGCGACTCGATGCTGCGCGAGCTGATCGGTGCCACCAACGAGATCAACGCGCTGGCCTATAACGCCCCTACCGACACCAAAGAGGTCGTGGAGCTGGCCGAGAGCAAGCTGCTCAAGGTCACGGCGCGCGAGGTTAAGTCGAGCTATAAGACACTGACCGAGTTTATGGTCGAGGCCTATAACGAGGCTGAGGAAGTGTGCCAGGCCGGTGGCCAGGCTGCGGGCGTGCCCACGGGCTTCCCGTCGCTCGACCGCATGCTCATGGGTTTCCGCGAGGGTCAGCTCATCATTATCGGCGCTCGCCCTGCTGTGGGTAAGACGTCGTTCGCCCTGAATCTGGCGCTCAACGCTGCCGCGGCCGGTTATACCGTCGGCTTCTTCTCGCTGGAGATGTCGGGTAAGGAAATTGCCCAGCGTCTGATTTGCGCCTATGCGATGATCTCGATCAGCGACTTTCGCATGGGCCGCATTAGCCCCGAGCAGTGGGCCAATATCAACGAGGCCACGCAGACCTTGTCTAAGCTCGACATTCTGATTGACGATACGCCCGGCACCACAGTGACCGAGATTCGCGCCAAGAGCCGCCGCATGCTCCACAACAAGGAGAAGGCCATCATCATCCTGGACTACCTACAGCTGGTGAGTCCTCCGCCGGGACGTCGCTCCGAGAGCCGTACCGTCGAGGTCTCCGAGATGTCGCGTGGTCTGAAGATCATGGCCAAGGAGCTCAAGATCCCGCTCATCGCGCTGTCGCAGCTCTCGCGTCAGGTCGAATCCCGTACCGGCAAGCGTCCGCAGCTTTCCGACCTTCGTGAATCGGGCTCCATCGAGCAAGACGCCGACATCGTTATGTTCTTGGACCGCTCCGCCGACGAGGCCGAAGCCTCGCGCGACGATCGACCCGACGAGGGCGTTACGCGTATCGTCGTGGCCAAGAACCGTTCGGGCCCGATCGGTGACGTCGACCTGATGTTCCTGCCGGCATCCACCAAGTTCTATGAGCTTGATGGGGCGCATACCGAGGAGTAGGACAGGCGCCCGTTGCACGGGTATACTGGGAATGTTTTGTGCTTCTGCGTGCCGGCGTGGCACGTAGACAGTCCATGAATGTAAGGAGTAAACATGCCGTCAACCGTTTTGGTCGGTGCCCAGTGGGGCGATGAGGGCAAGGGTAAGATCTGCGACCTGGTCGCCGGCGACTTCGATGCCGTCGTGCGCTACTCGGGCGGCAACAACGCCGGTCACACCATCGTCGTCAACGGCAAGAAGTACGGCCTGCACCAGGTGCCCTCCGGCATCATGTATTCCGACCACGTGTCGGTGATCGGTAACGGCTGCGTCGTCAACCCCAAGGTTGTCCTTGAGGAGATCGACATGTTCGAGGCCGACGGTATCACCACCAAGAACCTCAAGATCAGTGGCAACGCGCACGTCATCATGCCGTACCACATCGATCTGGATGGCGCCTTTGAGCAGAAGCTCGGCAAGAAGAACATCGGTACCACCAAGCGCGGTATCGGTCCGTGCTATCAGGACAAGATGGCCCGCATTGGTCTGCGCATGCAGGACATGCTGGACGAGACGCTGTTCCGCGACAAGCTGGAGACCGCTCTCGCCCGCGTGAACCCCGAGCTCGAGCTCATCTACCACCTGCCCACCTACACCGTGGACCAGATCTGCGACGAGTACCTGCCCATGGCCGAGCGCCTGCGCCCCTACATCACCGAGACGAGCCTGCTGCTCAACAACATGATCGATGAGGGCAAGAACCTGCTATTTGAGGGCGCCCAGGCAACGCTGCTCGACATCGACCACGGCACCTATCCGTACGTGACGTCTTCCAACTGCACCGCCGGCGGCGCCATCACCGGCTCCGGCGTGGGCATGAAGAACGTCGACCGCGTGCTGGGCGTCATGAAGGCCTATATCACCCGCGTCGGTTCGGGCCCCATGCCCACCGAGCTTTCCTATGAGTCCGAGGCCGGCCACACGCTGACCGAAGAGGGCTATGAGTACGGCGTGACCACCGGTCGCCGTCGTCGTTGCGGCTGGTTTGACGGCCCTATCGCCAACTATGCCTCGCGCGTCAACGGCCTCACCGACATCGCCGTGACCAAGCTCGACGTGCTTTCGGCCTTCGACACCATCAAGGTGTGCGTGGCCTACGACGTCGATGGCGAGCGCTACACGAGCGTGCCCGAGCATCAGGTGCGCTTTGAGCATGCCAAGCCCATCTACGAGGAGCTCCCCGGCTGGAAGTGCGACATTACCGGTTGCCGCAGCTTTGACGAGCTGCCGCAAGAGGCTCAGGACTACGTGGCGTTTATCGAGGATCTGGCACACACCCGCGTGACGTTCATTGGCGTCGGCGCCGGTCGCGAGCAGATCATCAACCGATTCTGGAAGTAATCGGTTTATACGGTTATTGCGATATACCCCTTTGCAGCCCGGACGGGCGGCCGAGGGGTATATTTGCTTGCAAAGGGCTCGCGCGGAGCGGGCCGTTCATCCATAGAGGAGGCACCCTTGAAGGCGGACACTCAAACCATCGACATCCTGTTGTTGGGCAGCGGCGGCCGCGAGCATGCTCTGGCAGCTAAGCTCGCAGCATCACCGCGCGCCGGCAAGCTCTACATTGCGCCGGGTAACGGCGGCACCGCGAGCTGCGGCGAGAACGCTGTTCTCGACGATTGCGATCCTGCGGCCGTGGCGGCGTTTGCCCAGAGCCACGGATGCGGACTCGTGGTAATTGGCCCCGAGGCTCCGCTCGTGGCGGGCGTGGCCGATGCCGTGCGTGCGGCGGGTATTCCCTGCTTTGGCCCGGGTGCCGAGGGCGCCCAGATGGAGGGCTCCAAGCTGTTCTCCAAGCAGCTCATGGAGCGTGCGGGCATTCCGACGGCAGCCTATGGTTCGTTTACCGACGAGGCTTCGGCTCTCGCCTATGTGCGCGAGCAGGGTGCCCCGCTGGTCGTGAAGGCCGACGGCCTGGCCGCAGGCAAGGGCGTTATCGTGGCGACTGAGCTCGAGCAGGCCGAAGAGGCCGTGCGCGAGTGCTTTGGCGGCACCTTTGGCGATGCCGGCAACACGGTGGTTATCGAGGAGATGCTGACCGGCCCCGAGTGCTCGCTGCTGGCCTTTACCGACGGCAAGACCGTGCGCCCCATGGCCACTTCGCAGGACCACAAGCGTGCGCTCGAGGGAGACCTTGGCCCCAACACCGGCGGTATGGGCGTCTACAGCCCGGTGCCCATCGTGACCGACGAGGAGCACGCCACCATGGTGAACGTCATGGAGCAGACCGTGGCCGAGCTTGCTGCCGAGGGCATCGACTACCGCGGTTGCCTGTACGGCGGCTTTATGCTCACGCCCGCCGGCCCCAAGGTGCTGGAGTTTAATGCCCGCTTTGGCGATCCCGAGACGCAGGTCGTGCTGCCGCGCCTCAAGAACGACCTGGTCGAGGTTATGCTCGCCTGCGCCAACTGCGAGCTTGATCAGATTGAGCTCGACTGGCGCGACGAGTGGGCCGTGGCCGTTGTCCTGACGAGTGCGGGCTATCCCGGCAGCTACGAGAAGGGCAAAGTCATCACCGGCATCGCCGACGCCGAGGCCATGGAGAACGTGACCGTGTACCATGCCGGCACCGCTGTGGCGGACGGTCAGCTCGTGACCAACGGCGGCCGTGTGCTTGCCGTGACCGCACTGGGCGACACGTTCGAGAACGCTCGCAACCTTGCCTATGAGGCCTGCGAGAAGATTGATTTTGAGGGCAAGACTCTGCGTCATGACATCGGCCTGCGCGCGCTGCGTGGCCGCGACGCCTGGGATGCCTAAAGTCCGAGAGGGATGAGACGGATGGACGAGAAGAACGAAGAGCTCGTGGACGCGCAGATCGTCGAAGAGGACAGCCGCATGTATGGGCACGCCGAGGGCGAGCCTGGTGGCGAGGTCGCCGACGAGCCGGCGCTGGTGCTGGGCGACGACGACCCGCACGATGCCGAGCTGCACGAGAAGATTCTTTCGGAGGAGTGCGCCTGGAAGGGCAAGATCCTCGACGTCCACCGTCTTGAGGTTGAGCTGCCCAACGGTCACCGCAGCGCCCGCGATATCGTTCGCCATCCGGGTGCGGCGGCCGTTGTGGCGCTTACCGAGAGTGGCAAGATCGTGCTGGTGCGTCAGTACCGCACCGCCATCGACCGCGTGACGGTCGAGATTCCCGCCGGCAAGCTCGATCCAGGCGAGGACCCGCTCGATTGCGCCAAGCGCGAGCTGCATGAGGAGACGGGCTTTAGGGCCGGCCGCATTCGCTTTTTGACGTCGATCGTCACGACTTGCGGCTTCTGTGACGAGATTATTCACATCTACCTGGCCACCAAGCTCGAGTTTGATGCGCCCAACCCCGATGATGACGAGTTTGTCAACGTGGACCTGGTGCCGCTGCACGAGCTGATCGACGCCGTGCTCGACGGCAAGATCGAAGACGCCAAGACCGTCGTAGGCGCGCTTGCCTGCGATAGCATCGCGCACCGCTTGGGTGGGGCCGAGCTTTAACGAGTGGGGATAGCCCTGGGACAAATACTACTGATTGTTTTGTCCCAGGGCCTTACGTTGCTGACATTTCTTTGAGGATCACATGCTGAAGCGTTTTTTGTCGTATTACAAGCCCCAGATGGGGCTTTTTGTTGCCGATACTGTTTGCGCCCTGGTGCTTGCCGCCATTGACCTGGCGTTTCCCATTATCCTGCGCAATCTGACCGGTGGGCTGTTTACCCAGGGCCAGGCGGCCATCATGCAGGCGCTCGGTATGATCGCGGTTGGCCTGGTACTGATGTATGCCATCCGTTGTGCCTGTCGCTACTTTGTGAGTTACTGGGGCCACGTGATGGGCGCGCGCATGGAGTCCAAGATGCGCGAGGACCTGTTCGATCAGTACGAGCGCTTTAGCTTTGCGTACTTCGATCGCAACAGCTCGGGTGACATGATGAGCCGCGTGGTCAACGACCTGTTCGATATCTGCGAGGCGGCACACCACGTGCCCGAGTGGATTATCATCTGCGGCATCGAGATCGTCGGCTCGTTTGTGATCCTCTTTGCTATTGCCCCGGTGCTGGCTCTTGCCATGGCCGTGGTGACGGCGGCTTTTGCGGTCATCATGTTTTGGCAGAACATGCGCATGCGCGAGGTCTTTAGCGACAACCGCAAAAAGATCAGCGGCATCAATGCGCAGCTGCAGGATTCGCTGGCGGGCATGCGCGTGGTCAAGAGTTTTGCCAATGAGGAGACCGAACGCTTCAAGTTCCGCGCCTCCAACAATCGCTATCTTTCGTCCAAGGAGAACATGTATCACGCCATGGGCGTCTATACCGCGACGTATGGCCTGCTCTCGGGTGTGCTCTATGTGATCGTGGTGCTGCTGGGCGGCTGGCTGGTCGCCCAGGGACAGCTGCAGGCGGTCGATATGGCGACCTTTGCACTCTATATTTCGCTGTTCTGCACGCCGCTCGAGACACTCGTCAATTCGGCCGAAACGTATCAGAAGGCCATCGCCGGCTTTAAGCGCATGGACGAGGTGCTCTCGACCGCGCCGGATATCCAGGACAAGCCGGGCGCTACGGATCTGCAGGTGACTGCCGGCGCCGTGGAGTATCACGACGTGTGCTTTAACTACGAGGACGTTGAGCTGGGCGAGGGCGATGCCGAAGAGCGTCCCGTTATCGACCATATGAATCTGTCCATCAAGCCCGGGCAGACCATCGCTTTGGTTGGCCCTTCGGGCGGCGGCAAGTCCACGACCTGTTCGCTGCTGCCGCGCTTTTATGACGTGGCTGCCGGATCCATTAGCATCGACGGCCAGGACGTGCGTGATGTGACGCAGCAGAGCCTGCGTCGCGCCATCGGCCTGGTGCAGCAGGATGTCTATCTGTTTGACGGCACGATTGGCGAGAACATCGCCTACGGCAAGCCGGGCGCTACGGCAGGAGAGATCGCCGAGGCCGCCCGTCGCGCCAACATCGATGCCTTTATCGAGTCGCTTCCACAGGGTTATGACACGGTCGTGGGCGAGCGTGGCAGCCGTCTTTCGGGCGGACAGAAGCAACGCGTTGCCATTGCGCGCGTGTTTCTCAAGAACCCCAAGATCCTGATTTTGGACGAGGCGACGAGTGCTTTGGATAACGAGAGCGAGGAGGCGGTGCAGGAGTCACTCGAGGAGCTGGCACGCGGCCGTACCACAATCATCATCGCCCACCGTCTTTCGACCATTAAGCACGCCGATGAGATTGCGACCGTTGAGCATGGTCGCGTTGTGGAGCGTGGCACGCACGAGGAGCTTCTCGCCCGTGGCGGCACTTATGCCCGTTACTATCGAATGCAGTTCGAAGGTGCGCGTGCGCACGAGCTCGACTGATTGATATGACAGGAAGTTTATGGCTGACAAGAACCCTTTGACTCCGGAAGAAGTGACGGAGTTATTCTCCGAAATCGATGCATCCGGCGTCTTGGATCCCACGCTTGCCAAAAAGCGTACCGAGCGCATGCGCGAGAAAGAGGCTGCCGTCAAGCGCGGTGACAAGGCGACGCTGGCGCGGCTGCGCAGCGAGGATCGCGCGAGCCAGGCAAAACATATCGACCCGCTGTCCGAGGACGACCCTTCGGGTTCGCAGGTGAGCCATACCATTACGAAGACCGCCATGGCCGTGGTTATCGGCATCTTGGTGCTGATTCTTGGCATGCAGATTGGCTACGGTGTGATGCGACGCCTGAACACCGCGAACCTCTCCGAGAGCGTTTCGATGGATACCGTCTCGACCGCGCTCAAGGGTGGACTCGAATGGGGCAATGGCTTTACGCAGTTCCCGCTCGATTTTACCGTCGACGAGGCCGATGAACGCACGGGCACGGTTGAGGTGACGGTGCTGGACACGTCTTCTGCCAATGAACTCGAGCTGCTGTCCAACGGGCAGATTCAGGCGGCGGCGCTCGCAACCAATGCCCTGCTCAACGACAAGATCGACCGCGTGGTGTATAACGTTCACGCCTATATCGACGAGGACAGCAGGATTCAGCACGATTCCTTCTTTGGCATGTTTCCTGCTCAGGGGCACCAGAGCGCCATCCTGACGTTCGTCTGGACCAAGAGCTCGTCCAATGCCACGAATATCGACTGGAAGATGAGCATCGTAAGCATGGACGACACCATTGCCGAACGCATTCAAAAACAGGTCAACTCGGTTTCGTCGCTTATCGAGGACCCGGCGGTGAGCCAGACCAAGATTGACGAGGAAAAGGCCGAACGCGACCTGGAGCATCGTCTGCATGGCCGCGAGATTTTCCGCGGCGGCAAGCCCGATCGCACACCGTCCGATCTGCTGGAGCGGGACAAATAAGACGCCATCATCCCGCGTGAGTTACAAGCCCACGCGGGATGATTTTTAAATCCCCGTCCCAGAAAAATCATTTATGCATAGGAAGTCATAATTATCATTTCGTAAACATTTCGATGAAATTAACGCCATGGAGCATACTTGCGGTTACAATACCGCGAGGCCTAACTACCAACCTTTAAGCCGGTCCCGTGAGACCGGGAAGGAGAATTATGGCGAACAACCATACCGCGGGCACTGCTGCCCGCACCATCGCGCCCAGCGAACTTTGCCAGCGTATGCTGGCAAAAACCAGTAAGGGCATCTGCGGTCCCTGCATCCTGTACCTTGAGGATGGGACCATTTTTTATGGACGTTCATGCGGCGCCGAGGGCACCGCGACCGGCGAAGTCTGCTTCAACACCTCGCTTGAGGGCTACTTTGAGGTCATGACCGACCCGAGCTATGCCGGCCAAATCGTAACCATGACCTATCCGCAGATCGGCAACTATGGCATCGACGAGACCGACGTCCAGTCGGCCTTCCCCGGCGATACCGCTCGCCCCGTGAGCGCTCCCGCCATGCGCGGCATGATCGTCCGCGACATGTGTGCCACGCCTTCCAACTGGCGCTCGGCCGTCAGCGTGCCGGAGTACCTGCGTGCCCACGGCATCGTCGCTATCGAGGGCGTCGACACCCGCGCCTTGGTGCGCCACCTGCGCGACAACGGCTCCAAGATGGGCATTATCTCGACCGAGGTCTTTGACGTCGACGAACTTGCCGAGCGTCTGGCCGCAGCCCCCACGTTGGTGGGCGAGAACCTGGTCAAGACCGTGAGCTGCCCTGAGCCTCATGCCTTTGCTGCGAGCGACCTGCCTACTACGCATGATTTTGCGCTCACCGCCGCCGCCCCTGCCCGCCACAAGGTGGTTGCCTACGACTGCGGCGTGAAGCGCGGCATTCTGGAGGGCCTGGTCCGCGCCGGCTGCGATCTTACCGTCGTGCCGTGGGATACGCCCGCGAGTGAGGTGCTCGACATGAATCCCGATGGCGTCTTTTTGTCCAACGGCCCCGGCGACCCCGATGCCGTGGTGGAGACCTACGAGCAGGTGCAGCAGCTGATCGGCAAGGTGCCGGTCTTTGGTATTTGCCTGGGTCATCAGATGATCAGCCTGGCCTGCGGCGCTCAGATGGAAAAGCTTAAGTTCGGTCACCGCGGTGGTAACCAGCCGGTTATGAACCTGGTGAGCCGCCGCGTGGAGATTACCGCGCAAAACCATGGCTTTGGCCTGCTGTTCCCCAGCTTGGGCAAACTTGTCCCCGAGCTTTCCGGTGGCGAGACCGAGCACGCGGCCGATGGCGACCTGCGCGTCTGGGTGCGCCGCGGTATCGCGCCGGTCGTGATGAACGAGCGCTTCGGCCGCATTCGCCTGACGCATGTGAACCTCAACGACGGCACCGCCGAGGGTATCCAACTGCTCGACGCGCCGTGCTTCTCGGTGCAGTACCACCCCGAGGCCTCGCCCGGCCCCACCGATGCCCACTATCTCTTTACCGCCTTTACGCGACTCATGGACGGCGAGGAGAACTACCTGGACATCGACACCGCGAAGGACCGCCTGCAGGGCTGGAATTTTGCTGAGGTTACGAAGAGCGAGGAGAACTAACATGCCTAAACGTACTGACATCAAGCGTATCCTCGTCATTGGTTCGGGCCCCATCGTTATTGGCCAGGCCTGTGAGTTTGACTACTCCGGCGCCCAGGCCTGCAAAGTGCTCAAGGAGGATGGCTTTGAGGTCATCCTGGTCAACTCCAACCCGGCGACCATCATGACCGACCCGGGTCTTGCCGACCGCACCTATGTTGAGCCTATCACCGCCGAGTTCATTGAGCGCGTGATTAAGAAGGAGCGTCCGGACGCGCTGCTGCCCACGCTGGGCGGCCAGACCGGTCTGAACGCCGCCGTCGAGCTGGCAAAGGACGGCACGCTCGACAAGTACGGCGTCGAGATGATCGGTTGCGACCTGGCCGCCATCGAGCGCGGCGAGGACCGCAAGCTCTTTAACGAGGCCATGGCCGAGATCGGCCTGGAGGTCGCGCGCTCGGGCTACGCCTATAGCGTCGCCGACGCCGAGGCCATCGCCGAGCGCGTGGGCTATCCCTGCGTACTGCGTCCGAGCTTTACCCTCGGCGGTGCCGGCGGCGGCATCGCGCATACCCACGAGGAGCTCGTCTCTATCGTGAGCCAGGGTCTTGAGCTTTCGCCTGCCCACGAGGTGCTGGTCGAGGAGTCCATCGAGGGCTGGAAAGAGTACGAGATGGAGGTCATGCGCGACCACGCCGGCAACGGCATCATTGTATGCTCCATCGAGAATCTCGACCCCATGGGCGTGCACACCGGCGACTCCATCACCGTGGCGCCGGCGCAGACCCTCTCCGACCTTGAGTATCAGCGCATGCGTGTCGCGTCGCTCGCCATTCTGGAGAAGATCGGCGTCGAGACCGGCGGATCCAACGTGCAGTTTGCCGTGAACCCCCAGACCGGCCGCCTCATCGTCATCGAGATGAACCCGCGCGTGAGCCGTTCGTCCGCACTGGCCTCCAAGGCCACGGGTTTCCCCATCGCTAAGGCCGCCGCTCGCCTGGCCGTGGGCTATACGCTCGACGAGATTGTCAACGACATCACCAAGGCAACGCCTGCCTGCTTTGAGCCCACGATTGACTACTGCGTGGTCAAGGTGCCGCGCTTTGCCTTCGAGAAGTTCAAGGGTACCGACCCCACGCTCACCACGCGCATGAAGGCCGTGGGCGAGATTATGGCGATCGGCCGCACCTTTGAGGAGGCCTTCGGCAAGGCCATGCGTTCGCTGGAGGACGGGCATCAGGGCATTTGTGCCGGTGGCAAGGAAGGTGCCGACAAGCTGAGCGACGACGAGCTCGCCCAGGCCGTGGGCACCCCGACCGAGCACCGCATCTTCTTTGTGGTCGAGGCCCTGCGTCGTGGCTGGGACATCGCCCGCATCCATGCCATCTGCGGTATCGATCCGTGGTACCTCAACCGTATCAACGACATGGTGCAGGTTCAGGAGAGCATCCGCGGCCTGCGTGTTGAGGATATTGACGCCGACGCGATGCGCCTGCTCAAGCAGTATGGCACGAGCGATGCCGAGATTGCCGCGCTGACCGGCTCGGACGAGCGCTTTGTGCGCGCCTACCGCAAGGGCCTGGGCGTGGTCCCCAGCATGAAGACGGTCGATACCTGCGCTGCGGAGTTCTCGAGCGCCACGGAGTACCACTACAAGACGTACGAGAACATCTACCGCACGAGCCCGGATGCCAAGAAGTGCGTGGCTCCCGACGAAACCACGCCGGCGGACAAGCCCAAGGCGATGATCCTGGGCGCCGGCCCCAACCGCATTGGCCAGGGTATCGAGTTCGATTACTGTTGCGTGCACGCGAGCTACGCGCTGGCGGCCCGCGGCTTTGAGACCATCATGGTCAACTGCAACCCCGAGACCGTTTCGACCGACTACGACACGTCCGACCGCCTTTACTTTGAGCCGCTCACCTACGAGGACGTCATGGATGTCATCGATGTTGAGCGACCCGACGGCGTCGTGGTGACGCTCGGCGGCCAGACTCCGCTTAAGCTGGCGCGCATGCTCGAGGAAAGCGGCGTGAACATCATGGGCACCAAGCCCGATGCCATCGACTTTGCCGAGGACCGCGAGCGCTTCGCCGCTCTGCTCGACAAGTTGGGCATCATGTACCCGCCGGCGGGCCAGGCCACCTCGTTTGAGGAGGCCGAGGCCGTTGCCGCACACATTGGCTACCCGCTGCTGGTACGTCCGAGCTATGTGCTGGGCGGCCGCGGCATGATGATCGCCTACGATGCCGAGCATCTGCGCGATTACATGGCCGAGGCTGCACGCATTAGCCCCGACTACCCGGTGTATCTGGATCGCTTCTTGGAGGGTGCGATCGAGTCCGATGTCGACGCCCTGTGCGATGGCGAAGAGGTCTACATCGGCGGCATTCTGGAGCATATCGAGGAGGCCGGTATTCACTCCGGCGACTCTGCGACCTGCATCCCGCCGTTCAGCTTTAGCGAGAGCCTGCAGGCAAAGCTTCGCGAGACCACGCGCCGCATCGCGATGGCGCTGGGCGTACGCGGCCTGGTCAACGTGCAGTACGCCATCAAGGGCGAGACCGTTTACGTGATCGAGGCCAACCCGCGTGCCAGCCGCACCGTGCCGTTTATCTCCAAGGCCACCGGCGTGCCGCTGGCCAAGTGCGCGGCGCGTATCATGGCAGGCGATTCCATCGCCAGCCTGGGCCTGCCGAGCGACGAGCGTCAGCTCGATTGGTTCTGCATGAAGGAAGCCGTTATGCCCTGGGGTCGTTTCCCCGGTGCCGACGTTATCCTGGGGCCCGAGATGAAGTCGACGGGCGAGGTCATGGGTATCGCCAAGAGCTATCCCGAGGCGTACGCCAAGACGCAGCTGGCAATCGACTACAAGCTGCCCGACCCCAGTGCCGGCAAGGTATTCATCAGCGTGTGCGACCGCGACAAGCGTCACATCCTTTCGGTCGCGCGTATCCTGCGCTACCTGGGCTTTGATATCTGCTCCACCGAGGGCACGGCGCGCGTGCTGCGCGGCGGCAACGTGACGTGCGAAGTCGTGGAGAAGATCAGCGGCCCGCACGACGGCGAGCGTCCCAACATCGGCGACCTTATCGCCGATGGCAAGATTGCGGTAATCATCAACACGCCGTACGGTCCGGGCTCGCGTGGCGATGGCTACCTGCTGCGTACCGAGGCCGTGCGCCGCGGCGTGACCTGCGTGACGGCGATGTCTGCGGCCAACACGTACGTGAGCGCCATCGAGGCCGTGCGTGAGGACCAGCAGGGTCACGGCAGCGCCAACGACATGGGCATGGACGTCATCGCCCTGCAGGATCTGCCGCAGCACACGGTGTAGGTTGAGCTGGCCGGCCGGGGCGGGAGGGGCCGAGATTTCCCCCTTCGCTCCGGCTGCAAGCAGAGTCGCTCAGGAGGAAACTCGGCCCCTCCCGCCCCGGCCTGCGGTGACTTGGCTGCACCGTGTGCTGCCGAAGGGGCTTTGCGCGATGACTAGGGCTGAATAAAAAGTGAGTGTGGGCAGAGCCCACGTTTTGTATGGGGTCCTCCGGTGAATTGCATTCACCGGAGGACCTTTTTGTGGCTGGCTGAGAGTGCCGCTGGACAGTTAGTTCAGATTTGTATTTTTGTGAGGGTGGAAAAGGCCGATTTGAGCTCAAATGAGTCGTTCTTGGCGGTCTGATGCGACAAGGATGCGCAGTCAGGAATGAGAAAAGGGCGTTATTGGGTCTAAAACGGCTTCAAAACGATACGTTTGCACGTAAGGACCCGGCCAAAAAATACAAATCTGAACTAACTGTCCACCATCCTCCGTCAACCTCTCATTCCAAACCAAATCAGCCAACGTACGTCATAGCAATCTTCGGTAGGTCGCAGGGCGGCGGTCGAGCTTTTCTCTCGGGAAACTTCGCGAAGCCCAGTTCCCGAGGGAAAGGTATGGTCTGTGTAATACCAGATAAACAGTACATTTTTGCTAGATTGGTATTTGACTGAAGAACCAATTGGTATGGCTTATTAAGCCCACCTTGCCGCTGACGCTCATTTTACTGCCGCTGGTGGACTTCCGAACTTGGTTGCGCAAGTGCTCCCATATATTGATATGACCTAGTAGGTGGCTATCTGGTTACTACCAGTTGGCCCCTTGGTAACGGGTGGCCCCATTGTGCGGAATGTACCGAACATCCCCGTTTGATACGTTTTCCCATGCTGCCGGGGGGGGGCGTCCTCGGCACCTCAGCATCTCGGAAGAAAGGAGACCAGGTGCGCAGGAATTCCATTTTTACGAAACGGTGGGTGAAGGGAAGCGCGGTCCTCGTTGCCACTGCAGCGACGCTCGTGTTTGCCAATCCCCAGCAGGCGATTGCCACGCCACTCAAGGGCGTCGACTCGGCGACCGTGTCCCAGTCTGCCTCGAATGTCGTCGACATCGATTTCGCTGACGGCATCAAGGGCCGTATTACGTTCCTCGAGGACGGTATTTTCCGTTATAACGTCGACCCCAAGGGTGAGTTTTCCGAGTACGCCACGCCGCGCAGTAAGTCCCACACGGCTAAGATCCAGGCTCAGCCCGATACCTCGGACACCTACAGCAAGCCGAGTGCGACGGTTGCCGACAAGGGCGACACTATCGAGATCACCGGCGGAAAGGCGACCGTGATCCTGGACAAGGCGACTGGCAAGATGAGTATCAAGTCAGGCGACCGTGTCGTGGTTTCCGAGTCCGCGTCCCTCGACCTTGATAAGAAGGGTACCGTCCAGACGCTCGCCAAGGAGAAGTCCGAGAACTTCTTTGGCGGCGGCACCCAGAACGGACGCTTCCTGCACACCAACCAGACCATCGCCATCTCCAACACGAACAACTGGACCGATGGCGGCGTTGCCTCGCCCAACCCGTTTTATTGGACGAGTGACGGCTACGGCGTGCTCCGAAACACGTTTGCAGAGGGTTCCTACGACTTCGGTTCCACGGACTCATCGACGGTCACGACTTTGCACAGCGAGAATGAGTTTGATGCCTACTACTTCGTGGCGACCAACGAGGGAGCTTCGAACGTGGCAACTGAGATGCTGCAGGACTACTACAAGGTGACCGGTAACCCGGTACTGCTGCCCGAGTACGGGTTCTACCTTGGTCATCTTAATGCCTATAACCGTGATGGCTGGTCAACGACCTCGGGTCAAAAGAAGTGGGAGACCAAGGGCAGCAAGTCCTCGAGCGAGAAGGGCGACGTTAAGTACGAGTCTGGCATGTCGACGGGCTACAAGCTCGACGGCACACTTGCGGCCGAGACGCTCAACGGTGAGGGCCCTACGGTTGATACCGAGAACATGAAAGCGACCGATTTCGACCGCCAGTTCTCTGCTCGGCAGGTTATCGATGACTACGAGGACAGCGACATGCCGCTCGGCTGGTTCCTGCCGAACGACGGCTACGGCGCCGGCTATGGCCAGAACGGTTACTACAAGACCGGCGGCGTCAACTCCGACGGAGCGAGCTCGGCCGACCGTCTTAACGCTGTGCGTGCCAACGTCGACAACCTTAAGAAGTTCACCGAGTATGCCAACTCAAAGGGTGTGAGCACGGGCTTGTGGACCCAGTCCAACCTTGAGCCCGACAGCAACCCTGAGACCCCGTGGCATCTGCTTCGCGACTTCGACGCCGAGGTCAAGACGGGAGGCATCACTACCCTTAAGACCGACGTTGCCTGGGTTGGATCTGGCTACTCCTTTGGTCTTAATGGCATCAAGACAGCTTATGACACGGTGACGACCGGCGCTAACAAGCGCCCCAACATCATCACGCTCGATGGTTGGGCCGGCACGCAGCGCTTTGGTGGCATTTGGACCGGCGACCAGTATGGCGGTAACTGGGAGTACATTCGCTTCCATATCCCCACGTATATCGGTCAGAGTCTTTCGGGCAACCCCAACATCGGCTCCGACATGGATGGCATTTTTGGCGGCGACCCCATCATCTCTGCGCGTGACTACCAGTGGAAGACGTTCACGCCCTCTATGCTCGACATGGACGGTTGGGGCACCTACCGTAAATCGCCCATGACGCACGGCGATCCCTACACAGGCATCTCGCGCTTCTACCTCAAGCTCAAGGCGCAGCTCATGCCCTATATCTACACGAGCGCGGCCTCGGCGGCCAACATCGACACGGGTAACGGCGATGCCGGCCTGCCCATGATCCGCGCCATGCTGCTTTCCGATAACTCCGAGTACGCCGCAAGCACCTCGACGCAGTACCAGTATATGTTCGGTGAGAACTTCCTAGTGGCACCGGTGTATCAGGATACCCAGGCAGACGAGAACGGCAACGACATTCGCAATGGGATTTACCTCCCCAACTACGGCACCGACGAGAATCCCACCATCTGGATCGATTACTTCTCGGGTAAGCAGTATCGCGGCGGCCAGGTTCTCAACAACTACGAGGCTCCGCTTTGGAAGCTGCCGCTGTTTGTGAAGGCCAACGCTATCGTGCCGATGTACGCCGAGAACAACAACCCCGAGGCCGTGAGCGACACCAACACCAAGGGTACCGACCGCAGCCAGCGTATCGTCGAGTTCTTCGCCACCGAGGGCGACGGCACCTTTACGCAGTACGAGGACGACGGCTCCTCCATCGAGAACAACACGACTGAGGACGATTCCTACGGTACGATCGACAATATCTCCTACGGTGAGCATGTGAGCACCGTCTACAGATCCAAGGCCGCAGGCGGCACCGCGACCTTTACCGCCGAAGCCTCGCAGGGTGGCTACAACGGCTACGACTCCAATCGCACCACGACCTTCGTGGCCAACGTGTCCGCCAAGCCCATGAGCGTCGTCGCCAAGAACGGCGGATCCGCGCTCAACGTGGTTGAGGTCGACTCGCAGGAGGCCTTTGACACCGCGACCCCCGAGGCCGGCCAGGCGGTCTACTTCTACAGCGAGACCCCTAACCTCAACCACTACGGCAGCGATGTGGACGGCACCGAGGCCGAGCGGGGCGAGAGCTTTAACAACACCAAGATCACCACGAACCCCAAGGTCTACGTCAAGTTCGCGAAGACCGATGTTGCTGCAGCGGCGCAGACGCTTGAGCTGGGCGGTTTCGTGAACGCCGACGCCACGCTCACAGCCGATCGCCTCAACGAGAACCTCTCCGCACCCACGAACCTTGCTGCCCCCGAGGACGCCACGACCCCAACGAGCATCAAGCTCACCTGGGGAAAGGTCGATGGTGCTACCTCCTACGACCTTAAGGTCGACGGCACTGTGTTTGCCGTGGGTGATGCGGCCGAGTTCACGCACACCGACCTCGCCTACAATAGCAAGCACACCTACCAGATTCGTTCGCGCAACGCCGAAGGTTACTCCGCCTGGAGCGATGTGCTCGAGGCGAACTCCGCACTCGATCCGTGGCGGAACGTCCCCGACGCCGAGGAAATCACCTGGGAGGGCTCACTTTACGGCAGCCATAAGGCCGAGCTCGCCTTCGACCATGAGTTCCAGTCGGGCGACGGCGGTTTCCACTCCGGTGGCAACGATCTGGGCAAGGCGCTTACCGTTGACTATGGACGCGCTTACAAGCTCGATAAGCTCGAGTACTATCCGCGCGATGACGCCGGCAACGGCACCGTGACCAAGATGCGTGTTGAGACGAGTCTCGATGGCGTCCACTGGACGAGCCAGGAGGTCGATTGGGCACGTTCCGCTGATTGTAAGACGGTAGCGTTTGACGGCACCGTGGCCGCTCGTTACGTGCGCATGACACCGCTCGCCTCGGTCGGCAATTTCTTCTCCGCGTCCGAGATTGCCATCTACAAGACCGACGGCACGGATGGCTTCGCCGTGGGCTCCAACCTCAACAAGGCCACGATCTCCGACGGAGACTACTCCAACATGAAGAACTATCTGGGCCTCGAGAATCGCGAGCCCGATACCCCGACGTTCGGTTCGCAGATCCGCGACCACTTCGCCGACCTCAACGATAACGGCGTTTACGACGTCTACGATTACTCGTTCACCATGGCGGGTCTTGACGGCGGCACTAAACAAAAGGGCAAGGTCGCAGGTTCGCTCGCGGTGATTCCGAGCAAGACCGAGGTCGAGGCCGGTGATGAGATCACCGTTGATGTCTATGCGGCCGACGCCAAGAACGTCAACGCCCTGGGCGCCCTCGTCAACTTCAAGAGCGACCAGTTCGAGTTTGTGTCCGAGAGCATCGCGCAGGACGGCTCGACTGCCGGCATGGAGAACCTGTCTCGCGAGAAGGTCCAGTTCGTGGACGGAACGCAGACTATCAATCTCGCCTTTGCCAACCGCGGCGATGGCAAGCTCTACAACGGTACTGGCGCGGTGGCGAGTTTCAAGCTCAAGGCCAAGACCGCCGGAAAGGTCGAACTGCCCTCGACATCTTGGCTTATCGGCCCGGCATGCGACGCACTTGAGTTTGCGAGCGACGGCACGGTGACGATGCCGGACGTTCCTCAGCCAACGGTCGCCGAGTACGCCCAGGATGCCTTCAACATCACGATGACCAACGATGAGCTCACGACCGACGACGGGACCAACGTCGAGAAACTTATCCAGCAGAAGAGCTATAACGCGCTGTTCGATAATAACGAGGGCGACAACGGCTTTGAGTTCCTGTGGAACTGGAGTGGCAACTGGGACAGCGAGGGTAAGCTACCGAGTTACGTGAAGCTTCCCACCACGATGACATTCGCATTTAAGACGCCGTCGAAACTCGATAGCGTCGAGGTCGTTAACCGCAACGGCGGCAACGGAACCGTACAGAAGATCAAGGCCGTCGTGACGTTCGAGGATGGCTCGATCCAAGAGTTCGCGGGCGGGGAGTACGATTCCTTCCTGGCTCGCTACGCCTTTGACCTCTCTGCCGAGAACAAGGGCAAGAAGGCGACCAAGGTCGAGGTCACGCCGCTTGAGGCATCGGGTGACCAGATGCTCACACTGCGTGAGGTCAACTTCAACTACACGCAGGGTGTCGAGGCCATCAAGGGTGTCGAGCTAGGCAAGAACCAGACCGAGTTCTTTGAAGGCGACATTACGCCCGTCGACGCCAAGGCTACGCCTGAGAGCGCTGGCTACCCCTATGTGACGGTCGAGAGCTCCGACCCCTCTGTGGTAAGCGTCTCCGCTGTTCAGGCTGGCGATAGCGTGAGCTACTACCTGCGTGCCAACAAGGCCGGCAAGGCAAAGATCACGGTGGCGTCGGTACTCGACCCCTCCAAGACCGCATCCTATGAGGTCGAGGTCAAGGCTGGTGTCGATACCTCTGCGCTCGTGGCAGCGCTTTCCAAGGCCGCGGGCTACAGCGAGTCCGTCTACACCAAGGATTCCTATGCAGCTCTCACCACTGCGGTCGAGGCGGCTCGGAAGCTCCTCGACAGCGGCCAGGGCAGCTATAGCAAGAAGGATGTCGCAGACGCCACTGCCAAGATCGAGAAGGCAATCGACGGCCTCAAGATGCGCCCTGTCGATGAGAAGATCCTCATCAACACGCCCGAGAACCGCAAGAACGTCAAGGTGGCCGACTTCTCGAGTGAGGCCGACTACGAGGGCAGCAACGCCGTCAACGCTCTCGACGGCGACGAGCGGACGCTTTGGCACAGCGACTGGGCCCATGGGACCGGTATGCCCCAGTATCTGAGTGTCGACCTGGGCCGCGACTACGATCTCACCGACGTTACATTCCTGCCGCGCCAGGACGGCGGCACTAACGGCGATATCTTCGAGGCCGAGATACTGGTCTCCGACACTGCCGACGGTTATGAGATGGGCACCGCCGCGTCGATGGGTACGTTCGCCTTCGACAACGACGGCCGCGTGCTCACCGACCGTGGCGACTGGAAGCAGATGAGCTTTGGCGCCGCGCGCGGTCGCTACGTGACCGTCAAGGTGATTCACGCCGGCGGTGGCGACGTTGATGCCTACTGCAGCATGGCGGAGCTCAAGTTCTACGGTACGGCCGTCCCCGATCCGGTGGCGAAGGATGATCTCGCTACCGCGATCGAAAAGGTTGATGCCGAGGTTGCTGCCGGCGACCTCAAGGCCGGTGACTACACCGAGGCCTCCTGGACGGCGCTCGAGAACGCCCTGGCGAGCGCCCGCGCCATCTTGAGCGATGAGGACGCCACGCAGGACGAGGTCGACCAGGCGCTCAGGGCGCTCGAGAGCGCCCGCGGCGCGCTCGAGAAGACCCCGGTGGTCCCGGTCGAGAATCCGACTAAGAAGCAGCTCAAGGCCCTGGTCAAGCAGGCGAAGGAGACTGACACCAGGGGCAAGACGGACGAGTCTGTCAAGGCCCTGACGGATGCCATTACCTACGCCGAGGACGTCTTGGGTGATGAGAATGCTTCCGACACCCAGCTCCAGGCGGCCTATGACCAGCTCAAGCTGGCCATTGAGAGCCTCAGGGATGCCGACTCCGGCAACCAGGGCGGCTCGGGCAACCAGAGTTCCGGCAATGGCTCGAACGGCGGCAACCAGGCGGGCAAGCCCGCAGGCGACAAGGCCCAGGGCAGCAAGAAGAACGGTTCGGCGATCCCCAATACCGGCGACCAGACGGCGGCGACCGTCGTGACCGTCGGTGGTCTCGGCGCCATCATCGCCGCGATCGGCGCTTTCTTCCATCGTCGCAGCAAGGCCAAGTAGCCCCAGCAACAGCTAAGCAAGCGTGCCCGCCGTCCCACCCAAGGACGGTGGGCATGCTTTTTGAATGTAGGCGGAAAGCTCCGACCCTTCGGCCTTAATCTCGCAAAGCATTCCGTCTCTCACCGAACACATCGGCATCGGTGGCTATACTTGAATTATTTGCAGTTAAGGGTCGCGGATTCGCTGCGTCACCGCTCTCAACAGGAGGTCTATGTTTATGGCAGATCAAAAGCCGGTTGTCGGGATCATCATGGGTTCCAAGTCCGATCTGGGCGTTATGGAAGGCTGCACCGCCGAGCTCGAGGCACTGGGTGTGCCCTATGAGCTCGTGATCGCGAGCGCACACCGCACGCCGGCGAAGGTCCACGAGTGGGCTTCGACTGCCGCCGATCGCGGCATCAAGGTGATTATCGCCGCCGCCGGCAAGGCCGCTCACCTGGGTGGTGTCGTGGCTGCCTTTACGCCGCTGCCGGTTATCGGCGTGCCTATGAAGACGAGTGACCTGGGCGGTATGGACTCTTTGCTGTCGATGGTGCAGATGCCCTCCGGCGTGCCCGTGGCCTGCGTTGCCATCAACGGCGCCAAGAACGCTGCCATTTACGCCACGCAGATTCTGGGCGCATGCGACCCCGAGTACCGCAAGGTTATCGAGAAGATGAAGCAGGAGATGGCTGACGCCTAAGCGTTCCGCCGTTTCGCCGCAGTATAAGGAGAGCCATGTCCGATTATCAGGGAAAACGATTCAAGGCTTCTCAGATTCCCGATCCGTCGAAGCCGGGTGCCGCCCATGCGGCGCAGCAGGGTCGGACATCCTCTCCCCAGCAGCCGCGCGCGCCGCGTTCCGTAACGCCGACGTCCCATCGTCGACAGGACGCGCCGGCCGCATATCGTCCTTCGTCTTATAGCTCCGCTAAGAAGCCGCCCCGGTCTTCATCGCATGCCGCGCCGTCGGATCGCACCGAGCCGCCGCGCAAAAAGCGCCACTCCATTATTCCCATTCTGCTCATCATCATCGGTATCGGTCTGATTGTCGCCGCCGCCGCTATTTTTATTAATGCCCAGATTGGCTATAAGCAGGCGAGCGATTCGTACCAGAAAATCGAGAAGCAATATGTAAGCGATAAGGACGCCAGCGGCGTGCCGATTATCGACTTTGATGCGCTTGCTCAGACGAACCCCGAGATTGTGGGTTGGATTTACGTGCCGGGAACCAACATCAACTATCCCGTGGTGCAGACCAATAACAACTCCAAATACCTCAACACGCTGTTTGACGGTACGTCCAATGCATCGGGTGCGATCTTCTTGGACAGCGACGATACCGCGCCGGGAATGGTTGACCAGCAGACCACGATTTACGGCCACCATATGAACGACGGATCGATGTTCAATGTGATTTCGGACACCACTGATCAGGCGACGTTCGATAGCATCGAGTTCGTGTATTACATCACACGGGATGCTACGTATAAGCTGCGACCACTGGCGACCAAAGTTGTCGAGGACACGTATGCCAAGGCGCGCACGCCCAATTTTGAGGGCGACGACGGGCTCAAGAACTACCTGTCCGAGATGCTCGACGGTGCCTCTGCCGTGGCGAGTGATGCCACCGATCGCGCCGCCTCGGCAACCAAGGTCGTAACGCTTGTGACCTGTCGTTCGTTATCGCTGAGCAACACGCGTGCTGTCATGGTGCTCACGCCGGTCGAGGAATAAGTTGTTCGAGAGTAGCTAAAAAAGCCCCGTTCCAAATTGGCTACTCGACGACGGTAAGGGAGAAATAATGCTCGAGAATGGCAAAACGATGCCTTCGGTTGATGCTTGGCTGCGCGAGGCCAAGGCCGATTCGTCGGCACCTGCGTGCGGTATGTATCTGACACACAACGGTGTGGTGCGTGCGACGCCCAAGGCCGAGGTGCGCGGAGTCGAGACCGATGGCGTGGCGCCGGGCCACAAGGTGGGCGGCATGGTGTTTGGCTACGACGCCAGCAAGGTACAGGCCGCCATCGAGGCCACGCGCGCGATGCCGGGTATCGGCTATGTGCGCGTGTGGCTGGCAAGCGGCGAGCTTTCCGTAGGTGACGACATCATGCTCGTGCTTATCGGCGGGGACATTCGCCCACACGTGGTCGATGCACTGCAGGCGCTCGTTGGCACCATCAAGAACGAATGCGTGAGTGAGGTCGAGCGCGAGGCATAGAGGATTGCGTCGATAGAAGGATCGTTTATAAAAATGCCCACCGGTACGTGTGATACCGGCGGGCATTTTGCGTTTTGGGCGCGGTGAGCGCTATACGCGTGTCGCATCCTTGGGGCTCATGGTCATGCTCTGGAAGCGGTTTTCCATGTACTCGTTATCGAAGTGCTCTCCGTAGAACTGTGCGACGGGAATGTCCGGCTCCGTGCCGTTAACGCGCTGGTACCAGTAGTCGAGCGACTGCAGCGTCATGACGCCGTCGACCAGCATGATAACGGTAAAGATGACGGTGGCCGAGTAGCGGCTCTTCCAGGGGATCTTGTTGATAAACTTAAGCAGCCTCGGCAGCAGCAGCTTGATCCAGATGAGGCCGCCCAGGCCCCACAGGCAGGCGAAGCCCGTGCAGGTGCGTCCGCCCGTGAGGACCACGAGCGGATCGGGCAAACCGAACAGCGTTATGTGCGAGTAGCTCCACGAGACCACGCCAAACGCGGTCTGCATAAACCAGCCCACGAACACCTCAAAGCTGGCGCCGAGCAGGGCGCTCACCAGGAAAATGATGATGGGGTTCTTTTTGTAGAAGCGGTTAAGCACCATGGTCATGAGCACGGCGCCAAATCCGTAGATGGGGCTGAAGGGGCCAAACAGCATGCCGGCGCGGTTCTGATAGACGCCCGGGTCGTCGACCGTCATGTGCCAGATGTCCTCGGCGATCAGGCCGAGTATGCAGCAGACAAAGAACACCCAGAACAGGTTGAAGTAGTTGAGCTTGATGTAGCCCTCGCCGGTTTCATCGCGGCCGAGCATGCCCTCGGCGGCGGCGTCGCGGTCGAGCATCTCCTGCAGGCGGCGCTGCAGTTCGCGCTCCTGACGCAGCGTGGGGTCGACGGTTGCCGAAAGTGCAACAAGGATGCCGAGCTGGATCGCGGGACGCAGCAGGAAGGGCCCGATGCCCTGGAGCATCACGTCGACCAAAAGCTCGACGACCGTGAATGCAATAAGGATGTAGGACAGGCGGGCGGCGTTGCGGCGCTGGTTTTTGATAAGGTCCAGGCCAAAGATGATTAGGATGACGGCACTTGCCGCAGAGAGCATGATGCCGGCGACGATAAGGCCGACTGCGACGAGCGTGTTATCGCCGAGCTTTTCGGTGGCGTTGCCGTTAACAAGTGCCGTGATGACCTGCCACATAAAGGCAGCGACTGACGGGAGCGTGCCCACGCCGGAAAGGATGCACAGGACGGCGTACACCTTAATGATGAGGGGAATCTTCTTGACCTCTGTGGCGCTGGGGACGCTGGGGTCGAGTTCGTTTCGATCCATACAGAACCTTTCTCGCTTTGTTGTAGGTTATAAGGATACGCCGCCGACCTGCCAAAAGACAGGATGAACGTCCCAATTGCAACTTTGTAATCCCCAACGGCGGACGCGGCGGCCATCTGGGGGCGCGGGCACTTACACTGGACAGACCGATAAAATGTTTGGCAACAAAACTGATTATTAGCTCGGTGGGCTTTTAAAAAGCGCTGCTCATGCGCTGGGGAGCACGTCGCGCCGTGCGTATAATAAGGCGGGTAACGCCAAAAATACGAGGCTCTGAGGGGATACCATGTCTCAAGAAACCATCCGCGCGGCCGAGCGTGCCGCGGGACAGGTGAACACCATGTCGACGTATGATCCGGACTCCGACCAGCTGCATGAGGAATGTGGCATTTTCGGCGTATGGGCGCCCGATCGCGACGTGGCTCGACTGACGTACTTTGGCCTGCGTGCGCTGCAGCACCGTGGCCAGGAATCGGCTGGAATCGCCGTGGGTGACGGCGGCACGGTTATGGTCCGCAAAGATCTGGGCCTGCTCGACCGCGTGTTCTCCAACGCCGACCTGTCGACGCTCTCCGGCCAGCTGGCCGTGGGTCATGTGCGCTACGGCACTGCCGGCGCCAAGAGCTGGGAAGCCTCTCAGCCGCACCTCTCTACCATCAATAGCGTCATTATCGCGCTCGCGCACAACGGCACCCTCGTCAACACCGACGAGCTGCGCCGTCAGCTGATCGAGCTGGGCGTGCCGTTCCTCTCCAATTCGGATTCCGAGGTCGCGACCAAGCTTATCGGCTACTTTACCCAGCGTACGGGCCACCTGCGCGAGGGTATTCGCAAGACCATGGAGCTCGTGCGCGGCGGCTACGCCATGACGCTCATCAACGAGCAGGCGCTCTACGCATTCCGCGATCCACACGGCATTCGCCCGCTCGTGCTGGGCAAGCTGGTGGACGAGGGTCTGGACCAGGCCGATGCCGCAGCCGTTTCGCAGCTGCCGTCGCAGGACGGCGCCGCGACGGTCGACTCCGCCGTCCGTGTCACGCGCGCCGGCGGCTGGGTCGTTGCTTCCGAGACCTGCGCACTCGACATCGTGGGTGCCGAGTACGTCCGTGACGTCCGTCCCGGCGAGATCTTGCGCATCAGCGCCGAGGGCCTGGTATCCGAGCAGGGCGTGCCTGCAGCCGAAGAGCCCGCCAACTGCATCTTTGAGCAGGTCTACTTTGCCCGCCCCGACTCCATCATGAACGGCAAGAGCGTCTATGCCTGCCGTTACGACATGGGTCGTCAGCTGGCACATGAGGAGCCTGTCGAGGCCGACCTGGTCATCGGCGTGCCCGACTCCGGCCTGCCGCCTGCGGAGGGGTATTCGCACGAGAGCGGTATTCCCTTTGGCGAGGGCCTTATCAAGAACCGCTACGTGGGCCGTACGTTTATCGAGCCTACGCAGGAGTTGCGCGCCATGGGCGTGCGTATGAAGCTCAACCCGCTGCGCGACAACATCGAGGGCAAGCGTCTGGTCGTCATCGACGACTCCATCGTCCGCGGCACCACCATGGTGCAGCTCGTCAAGATGCTGCGTAACGCCGGCGCCAAGGAGATTCACATCCGTATCAACTCGCCCGAGGTCATCTGGCCGTGCTTCTACGGCATCGATACCGACGTGCAGTCGCAGCTCATCAGCGCCAACAAGACGGTCGACGAGATTTGCGAGTACATCGGCGCCGATTCGCTGGCCTTCCTTTCGGTCGAGGGCCTGCTTAAGGTCATGCCCAAGGGCGGTTACTGCGATGCGTGCTTTACCGGCCGCTACCCCGTGGCGATTCCCGAGAGCTTTGGCCGCGACAAGTTCATGGAGGGCTTTAAGCCCCGCAACCTGGATAAACCGCTGCATTTTGACGACGACGCCGTGGTCGAGAAATACGACGACCGCAGCTGGGAAGAGAGGCACGGCGAGGCTTAAAACCTGCCAAAAAGGGACAGGTTTATTATGGTAGGTTTTACCTGCTGTTTTGTTGATATGACGGCGCGTGCTGTTATGGCGCGCCGAAATGAACGCAACTATGAGCACCGTTTGGCGCCTGCGCGGCGCCACGGTAATGGGAGAGGAAGGCTCAGATGAGCGACAGCAAGCATGTGACGTACGAGGACGCCGGCGTCGATACCGCCGAGGGCGGCCGCGCCGTTGACGCTATTAAGCAGATGGTCAAGGACACCAACCGCCCCGAGGTCATCGGCGGTATCGGTGGATTTGGTGGCTTATTCTCGGCCGCCGCGCTTAAGGATATGGAAGACCCGATTCTGATCAGCGGTACCGACGGCGTGGGCACCAAGCTCGTGCTCGCCCAGATCATGGATCGCCACGAGACGGTGGGCCAGGACCTGGTCGCCATGTGCGTCAACGACATTTTGGCTTCGGGCGCCGAGCCGCTGTTCTTCCTGGATTACGTTGCCATCGGTCACATTGAGGCCGAGCATATGGCAAAGATCATCAAGGGCGTGGCCGACGGCTGCAAGCTCGCGGGCTGCGCGCTCGTGGGCGGCGAGATGGCCGAGCACCCGGGCGTCATGGCCCCCGCCGATTACGACCTCGCCGGCTTTACCGTGGGTGTTGTCGATCGTCCCAAGATGCTCGACCCCGCGAACGTCCGCCCCGGCGATGTGATCCTGGGCCTGCCCTCCACCGGTGTGCACTCCAACGGATACTCGCTCGTGCGCAAGGTCATCGGCGTCGACGGCATCAAGCCGGGCACGCCCGAGGCCGCCGCTAAGGCCGAGGAACTGAGCCGCCCGCTCGAGGAGCTCGGTGGCGCTTCGCTGGCCGACGCCCTGCTGGCCCCCACGCGCATCTACGTCAAGCCGATTCTGGAGCTGCTGCGCGGCGGCGCCAACGTGCACGCTATCGCCCACATCACTGGCGGCGGTATTACTGAGAACCTCAACCGCGCGCTCGCCGACGACGTCGACGCTGTGGTCACCCGCAACGGTGCCGAGATGGGTTGGGACGTTCCGCCCGTCATCACCTACGTGTCGCGCCAGGCCGAGCTCGCGCCCAACGAGGCATGCAAGACCTTCAACATGGGCGTTGGCCTGTGCCTGATCGTCGCCCCCGAGGACGAGGCTGCGGTTACCGAGGCCCTGGTCGCGCTGGGCGAGAAGCCGTTCCGCGTGGGCGAGTGCGTCGAGGGTTCCGGTAAGGTCGTGTACTCCGATGAGCGCTAACGAGCAGACGGCTGCTGCCGAGGGCCTGGACTTTGTGCCCTACACCCGTCCGACCGGCACCGATACGGCCGAGCCGCTCAAGATCGGCGTGCTCATCAGCGGTTCGGGTACCAACCTGCAGGCACTGATCGACCTGATCGCCGCTGGTAATCTCAACGCCTCGATTGAGCTTGTGGTGTCGAGCCGTCCTTCGGCTAAGGGTTTGCAGCGCGCCGAGCGCGCGGGCATCCAGACGCTCACACTGTCCAAGGATGTCTACGCCGACCCCATCGCGGCTGACGAGATCATCGCGCATGAGCTGCTCGAACGTGGCTGCGAGTACGTGGTGATGGCCGGCTATATGCGCATGGTGCACACGCCGCTGCTGGCGGCGTTCCCCAATCGCGTGGTCAACCTGCATCCGGCGCTGCTGCCGAGCTTTACCGGTGCCCATGCGATTGACGATGCGTTTGCGCGTGGCGTCAAGGTGACCGGCGTGACCGTGCACTTTGCCAACGAGATTTACGACAACGGCCCCATCATCGCCCAGCGTGCGCTGGCTGTCGAGGAAGGCTGGGACGTCGACACGCTCGAGGAGCATATCCACGCGATTGAGCACGTGCTGTATCCCGAGGTCGTGCAGATGCTCGCCGACGGCCGCGTCCACGTGCTGGAGAGCGGCAAGGTCGCAATTGATGCGCCCCGCGGCTAGCGGCGCACAGTACAATTTAGTTGAGTGGTCAGGGTGGTCATTGGCGCCAAGGCGCGCGTGACCACCTTTTGTTTTGGGTGGTCACCCGCGACGTTCTTGAATGACTAGTCGTTTAAGAACGTCGCAGGTGACTAGGTGAGAGAGGTGAGCGCATGGCGGATAACGAAGCGCTGTTTACGCCTGAGCTGGTGTTTTTTGATTGGGAGTGTGCGACGCCGGGTGAGGTGTTTGCGCAGCTCGAGAGTGAGCTTGCTCCGCGCGGCTACATTGCCGACGGTTGGCTCGACGCCGTTCGCACGCGCGAGGATGCCTATCCCACGGGTCTTGCCATGCCGGCGGCAAACATTGCCATTCCGCATACCGATCCGGGGTTTGTGGCCAAGCCCTATATCGCGGTGGTGAAGCCCGCCGCGCCCGTGACATTTAACGCTATGGCTGGCATGGGCGCTCCGGTGCCGGCGCAGATCGTCATCAATCTGGGCATCGCCGAGCCGGGCGGCCAGGTCGAGGCCCTGCAGGCGCTCATGAACATCTTTATGGACGCCGATGCCGCAGCCGACGTGCTCGGCCAGACCACGCCGCAGGGCATGGTCGACGCTATCCGCCGTCACTTCTAAGGTGCCGGCTGCCAGAGCTGTCCCCTTTGCACCAAAATGGTGCAGATTAACCTGTCCCCAATGCACCAAGCGTGCCGCGGGGGCTGCGTTGTGACACAATGGCGTTTGTTCGATTCGTTATGCGAAAGGCCAAACATGGCAAATAAGAAAAAGAACCCCGAGGCCGCGCCGACGCCCGAGCAACAGGCTCGCGCCGCCTCCAGCTCTCGTAAGAAGCAGCGCAAGACCTATGTGTCCAAGACCGTCAAGATTATCCTAGTGGTCATCGGCGTACTAGCGATGCTGCTTTCCGTCTCGGCCATGGCGTGCTCCGGCCTGATGTCGCAGACCGAAAGCGCCAGCTCGGGCTATAAGCTCACTGGCGGCGTGGCTGCTACCATCAATGGCACCAACCTCACCGAGGACACCGTGACCAAGCAGATCATGAGCATGCGCACGTCCTACGGCTACACCAAGGACAAAGACTGGGCGCAGTACCTGGTCGACAACGACCTCACGCCCAAGAAGTATCGCAAGCAGCTCATCGACTCCTACACGCAGCAGATTCTGCTTCAGCAAGCGCAGAAGGAAAACGGCGTGACCGTCTCGGACGAGGAGGTCGAGAAGGCCTGGAAGGACGCCTGCAAGAGCGCGGGCGGTGCCAAGGCCTTTAAGAAGACCCTCAAGACCTACGGCTATACCGAGGATACCTACAAGGATTCGCTCAAGGAGAGTCTGGCGCAGCAGAAACTCAAGGATGCCGTCGCGCCCACGAGCAAGCCCAAGGACAGCGAGATCGTCGATTACATCAACGAAAACCTGTCCAGCTACAACGACGCCCGCCGCTCGTCGAACATCCTGATCAAGGTTGATTCCGACGCTTCCGACGAGAACAAGGCTGCCGCCAAGGCCAAGGCGCAGGAGTGCCTGGACAAGATCAACTCCGGTGAGCTGAGCTTTGAGGACGCCGTTGAGCAGTACTCCGAGGACACCGGTTCCAAGGAGAAGAAGGGCGATGTGGGCTGGGATAAGCTCACCACCTTTGTCGACAGCTACCAGACGGCGCTCGAGGGGCTCAACAAGGGCGACGTGAGCGAAGTCATCGAGTCGACCTATGGCTACCACATCATCAAGTGCACCGACTACTTCCATGTCGATAATCAGGTTGATGACATCAACCAGGTGCCCAAGGCCATCAAAAAGTACGTCTCCAACGTGGTGAAGACGCAAGCGGCCAGCACTGCGTACAGCGAGTGGCTGGAGCAGTACAAGAAGGATGCCGACATCACCGTCAACCCCATGCCCAAGGACGTACCCTATAACGTGAGTCTGAAGGGCGTTACCAAGAGTTCGACCGACGATTCGTCGACGACTGAGTAATCATGGGGCGGTGCTCGCGCGAGTGCCGCCCACGCTATTAGAGAGGATTTGCAGATGACCAACGAAGAGCTGCAGAAGGAAATGATCGCGGCCATGAAGGCTAAGGACAAGGTTCGCCTGTCCATCATTCGCCAGGTCAAGGCCGAGGTGAAGAATATCGAGGTTAACGAGCGCCGCGATGTGACCGAGGAAGACGTCAACAGCATGATCAAGCGTCTGATTAAGCAGACGAGCGAGACGCTGGAGATGTCCATCAAGGCCGGCACCGACCAAGAGCGTACCGACAACCTGACCGAGCAGGTCAAGATTCTGGAGAGCCTTCTGCCCGCGCAGGTTTCGGGCGAGGAGCTCGAGGCCCTGATCGAGCAGGTCATCGCCGAGCTGGGCGCCACGTCCAAGAAGCAGATGGGCCAGGTCATGGGCGCTCTGGGTAAGGCCACTGGCGGCAACTTTGATAAGCCGGCAGCAGCAAAGATCGTTGGAGCCAAACTCGCGTAATTTGTTACGCGGTTTTACCAAACCGCGTAACGGCTCGACGCTGCAAACCCGTACACGCGAGCAATCTGACGTTCAATTTCAAGGGCGCGACCATAAGGTCTGCGCCCTTTCATTTCACGTCACCTTGCTCGCGTGTACGGGTTTTCGCTGACTTATGCTCAACAAGGGCGGTTGTATTATTTTCGGTGCTCATTGGGCACAGACTTAAATGAGTACCCACGGGGGGTACTCATTTAAGTCTGTGCCCAATGAGTGGGCGGAAGGTTGCGGGTTCTTTACGGGGATGTAGCGTGGGCTGCGGAAACGTGGTTCTTTCCGTACAATAGTTCAACTCGTGTAAACGCAGGGAAGGGACATTCATGGCAGACATGATCGAGATCAAGCATCTCAACAAGTACTTTGGCGACCTGCATGTGCTCAAAGATATCAACCTCACCGTCAAGCGCGGCGAGAAGCTCGTAATGATCGGGCCTTCTGGTTCGGGTAAGTCGACGCTCATCCGTTGCGTCGATTATCTGGAGGAGCCTACGTCGGGCGAGGTCGTCATCGACGGTACGCCGCTCACCAAAAAGAATCACCTGGAGATGGCTCGCAAGTACAGCTCCATGGTGTTTCAGCAGTTCAACCTGTATCCCAACATGACGGTGCTCGGCAATCTGACGCTCGCGCCCATCAAGCTGCAAAAGAAGAGCAAGGAGGAGGCGACCGAGATCGCCATCGCCGCACTCAAGCGCGTCGGCATGGCGCATAAGGCCGGCGAGTATCCGCAGAATCTCTCGGGTGGTCAGCAGCAGCGCATCGCCATCGCCCGTGCCCTGTGTACCAAGCAGCCCATCATCCTGTTTGACGAGCCGACCTCGGCGCTCGACCCCGAGATGGTCCAGGAGGTTCTGGACGTTATGATTGAGCTTGCGCAGGAGGACATCACCATGATCTGCGTGACGCATGAGATGGGCTTTGCGCGCCAGGTGGCCGACCGCGTCATCTTTATGGAGGACGGCCGCATCCTGGAGGAGGGCACGCCCGAGCACTTCTTCGATAACCCCGAGAACCCGCGCTGCCGCGAGTTCCTGTCCAAGATTCTGCACTAGGCGCGGTGATGGACATGACGGATATGACGAGGGCGGCCGTGTCGCGCCGTCACTTTTTGCAGCTGGCGGGCGCCGGCATGCTCGCGCTGACGGGGACCGCGCTCACCGGTTGCGGCAACTCCACCAGCGGCGAGGGTTCCGACAAGGGATCCAAGCTTGCGGCCATCAAGTCGCGCGGCCATCTGAATGCCGGTGTCAAGAAAGATGTTCCCGGCTACGGCTATTACGACACCGCCAAAGGCCGCTTTGAGGGCATGGAAGTCGATTTGTGCTACCAGATCGCCGCCGCTGTCTTTGGCGTGAGCTACAAGGAAGCCCGTGCCCAGGAGCTTGTCGAGTTTACCGACGTAACGCCCAAGACACGCGGCCCGCTGATCGATAACGGCCAACTCGACGTGGTCGCGGCGACCTACACCATCACCGACGAGCGCAAGAAGAGCTGGGATTTCTCGACGCCGTACCGCACCGACTACGTGGGACTCATGGTCAAGAAGCGTTCGGGCTTTACCTCGATTGAGGACCTGGACGGCAAGGTCATCGGCGTGAGCCAGGGTGCCACCACGCAGGGCCTGATCGAGCAGATGATCAAGGACAACGGCTTTAGCTGTAAGCCCGAGTTTAGGGCTTTTAGTGGCTATCCCATCATCAAGAGTTCGCTCGACGCCGGCAATATCGACGTCTTTGCCATGGACCGCTCCACGCTGGCCGGTTACATGAACGAGACCGTTGAGCTGTTGCAGCCCGAGGTCAAGTTTGGCGAGCAGGGCTACGGCGTGGCGACCAAGAAGGGCTGCGACCTTTCGGCCGTGGTCGATCAGGTGATTTGCGATCGTCTGGCCGACGGCTGGCTCGACCAAGAGGTCAAGACCTGGGGTCTTGTATAGGCGCATCGTCCAAGGAAGGAATCAAATGCTCGAAGGATTATTTGACGCCGACCGTTGGTCGACGACATTTCAAAACATGGGGCCCTTCTGGGAGGGCTTTGGCGTGACGCTACAGGTGGTCGTTGCCGGTCTGCTGCTGTCGCTGGTGCTGGGCACGCTGCTGGGTGTGTTCTCTACCACCCGTTCGCGCGTGCTGCGCGCCATAAGCCGCGTGTACGTGGAGTTTTACCAGAACACCCCGTTGCCCGTGCAGGTGCTCTTTATGTACATGGCTGGTCCGCAGTTTTTGCAGGCCATAACCGGTGCCGACCAGCCGGTGCGCATCGCGCCGTTCGTGCTGGGCTTCTTGGGCGTGGGCCTGTATCACGCGGCCTACATCTCGGAGGTTATCCGCACCGGTATCGAGGCGGTTCCGCGCGGTCAGATGGAGGCGGCGCAGAGCCAGGGCTTCACCCGTGCGCAGGCGTACTGGTACATCGTGCTGCCCCAGACATTCAAGATCATTCTGCCGCCGCTGTGTAACCAGGCACTCAACCTAGTCAAGAACACGTCGGTGCTGGCGCTTGTGGCCGGCGGCGACCTTATGTACCGTTCAGACAACTTTGTGAGCCTGTACGGTTACCTGCAGGGATACATCGTCTGCTGCCTTATGTACTTCATCATCTGCTTTCCGCTCGCCATGCTGGTGCAGTGGCTCGAGCGCCGCTCCAAGGAGCGTCCGCGCGGCGTGAGCCTCGCCGAGCTGGGGCTCGACAACGTAGAGGAGGCCTAGCGCATGGAAATCTTCAACGCGACCAACCTGCTCTACATTTGGGGCGGCTTTGTTAAGACGATCGAGATCTCGGCGCTGTCGATTTTTTTCTCGCTCATCTTTGGCACGGCGCTGGCGCTCGTTAAAAGCTATGCGCCCCGCCCGTTTCGTATTTTGGTGAGTGCCTACATCGAGCTGTTCCGTTGCACGCCGAACCTGCTGTGGATCCTGTTTATCTACTTTACGGTGCAGGGTTTGGACATTGTGATTTCGACCATCGCCTTTACGCTGTTTACCAGCGCTGTTATGGCCGAGATTGTGCGCGGCGGCCTCAACTCGATTCCGCGCGGCCAGTTTGAGGCAGCGCAGAGCCAGGGCTTTGGCTTCTTTGCCACCATGCGCTACATCATTCTGCCGCAGACATTTAAGACGATCATTCCGGCGCTGTTTAGCCAGTGCACGACCGTCATCAAGGACAGCTCGTATCTTTCGGGCATTAACGTGGCCGAGCTCATGTACACGGCAAACGTCGTGATGGCCCACGCGATCGACCTGTCGCAGGTGCTTATGCTCTACGGCCTGGTGTTTGCGATGTACTTCGTGCTCAACTTTGGTATCTCGCTGCTGGTGAGGGCATATCAACGCCGCATCGTGGCCGCATAGTCCTGCTTCCCCAAGCACGGCACCTTGCCCCTCAATCGTCGCTTGCGTACATTTAGTACGCGGCGCTCCTCTTTCGGGGCAATCTGCCGCACTTGGGAAACCAGGACGGTCGTAAGTGACAAAATGGGAATCAGGAATTGCCTTTTCTCATTTGTTAGAAAGGAATCGCGATGAGCGATCTGGAGAACAAGAAGAATCCTGTGGTCATTACCATCGCGCGCGACTTTGGCGCCGAGGGCCACGAGATTGGCCGCATGCTTGCCGACGAGTTGGGGATTCCGCTGTACGATAACGAGCTGCTGGTACGTGCGTCGCTGCGCGCGGGCGAGTCGCTCGACAAGATGGCCGCCTACGACGAGCGTCTGGCCGTGGAGAACATGGCGTTCCTGCCCGACCGCTACGACGCGCGTTCGTACTCGGACAAGTTGTTCCAGAAGATGAGCCAGGTGATTTTGGACCTGGGCGAGACCGAGAGCTGCATTATCGAAGGCCGCCTGTCCGATTACCTGCTGCGTAACAACCCCAACCACATTGCCGTGTTGGTGACCGCTCCTTTTGAGGACCGCGTCGAGATTGTGCGCAAGAAGCGTGGCCTTAATAAAAAGAAGGGCGCCAAGCTGGTCAAGCAGCAGCAGAAGGCGCGCGAGGCGTTCTATAAGCGCTACAGTGCCGGAAAGTGGAAGATGACGAGCGGTAAGGACATCGTCGTCAACCGCGCCAAGCTGGGCCGCGAGGGCTGCAAAGACGTTATCGCCGCTGCCTACCGCTACAAAGTAGCGCAGCTCGAAGACTAACCGACCAAAACCACCACAAAGGGGACAGTGAACTGCGCCCCGAAACTTGGAC
>NZ_QSFY01000010.1:0-92703 GCF_003467965.1 Collinsella sp. AM42-18AC | reverse complement strand
GGGAGGTGTTCGGATAAAGTCGATAATCAAGGTTTCTTAATTGATTGCCTGGTATCTTCTTAAAGACTTGAAATCCCCTCAAAAACCCGATATAATGGGTTTACAGATATTTAAGTATCTGATTAATAAAGTAATTAAATACTTTACCAAATTTTGGGTCTCGACTTCTTTAATTGATTGGTGGTAATCAATTAAGGCTCGCAGTTAAAGTTTCTCAGGCTTTAACTGGTCGTGGCTCTTTTTTTGTATTCTTTATTCAGTTCGTTGTTTCGTTATATCTAGTATATCGCTTTTTGTCTACAAAATTGTATACAAAAAGAGAAGCCGCCTCATGGAGCTCATCGCTCGATGTTGCCCCGATCGGGATGGCTACATCATTTACCACGCCCTTGTCCCTCCTACGCGCAAGGTGCTCAGGGAAATCGGAATCGATCGATAGGAGGCACTATGGACGCCAAGCAGCTCGAAAAGATGATGGGGTTTGCTCCCGGTGAGCTAGAAAAAGCCGCAGCGGCATACGAAAAAGATGAGTGGCCAAAGGGCCACACCGTCAAGTTGGGAAGGCCGCCGATTTCCGATGAACCAAGCGTTGTTTTATCGGCACGTGTGGGTGAATCGGTTCTTGAAGCATTTGACGCAAAGGCAAAGCGTCATGGGCAGACACGCGCAGAGCGGCTCAGGGAGCTCATTACCCTTGACGCAAGGATTGCCTAGTCCCCCGCCGAACCCAAACGTGTATGTCAGCATCCAAAGTCGACTTTTTTCGACATCTTTGGGTGCTGACGTACAGCTTTTGCAACATAGTCGCTGGGGACGCACTTAAATGAGTAGTCGTTAAAGAACGTCCCCAATGACTAGCTAGCCGTGGAAGCGGGCTATGGGTGCAAGTGGCTGCTCGCGAAAGACGCGCTCGACGGCGGCGCGATATTCGTCGACCTTTTTGGTCTTGCGTACGATCTTGTGAACGGTAACAGGATCGGCGAAGGCGCACTTGGCGTAGAACCACCACTCCTTCATGCGAAAGACCGCATTGCCGCCAATCTCTTCCGCATATGCCGCAAACATCGTGTCGTGGAAACGCTGCAGCTCAGCAGCCGTTGCAGCAGGGCCGCCCTTGACCATGCGAGCCAGCGCGGGGTTCGCGAGGAGGCCGCGCCCCAACATTATGTGGCGCGTTCCGGGATAGGCCTCCACCAGCGCGTCCATGCCCTCAAGATCAAAAATGTCACCGTTATAGGCCACGGGAAACGGCGCCCGCTCCAGCGTCTCGCCATAAAACTCTTTGCGCGGCGAGCCCGTATAGCGGTCCTTTTGTACGCGCGGATGCACGATTAGTTCTGCCAACGGCATGCGGCAATACAGATCGAGCACGCGCTCGTATTCGTCGTCACTCTCCAGCCCCAGCCTGGTCTTGACCGACACCGGCAACGGCGACCGCCCGCACACATCGTTCAAGAACACCTCGAGCTCGTCGAGATTGCGCAAGAAACCCGAACCCTTGCCCTTGGCGACAACCGTTCCCGAAGGACAACCCAAGTTGAGATTGACCTCGCGATAACCCATGTCGGCGAGCACCTGTGCCGCCCACACAAACTCGTCCGCGTTCTTGGACATCAGCTGAGGTACTACGTTAAGCCCCTGGTTATTGGCAGGATCGACCTCTTTAAACGCCTTGCCACCAAAGCGGTTGCCCACCCGCGGCGGCGGCAAAAACGGCGTGTAATAACAATCGAGCGCGCCAAAGCACTCCGCATGCACGCGACGGAACACATGCCCGGTAATCCCCTCCATGGGGGCCAGCGATAAATTCATCAACATCCACTCTCAAATCAATGTGAGAAAGGGACTGTCCCTTTGTCACATCCCATTCAAGCGGTTCAGGAACTCTTCGCAGGCGCGAGAACGCAGGCGATATTTTTTCCACACCAGATACGATGCAATGGTGAAGGGGCAAAAGGGCAGTCCCTTTGCCCCAAGTGCCGGCTACCGGACGCAAGCTAGTTGCCGTTCGCGAACGCCGCCCATATTTCGAGGTCTAATACTTTTCCCGAGAAGTGAACGGCTGTATTTGGACCCCCGAAGCATTGACATTTTTAGGCGTCAAAACCGCAGGATTTGACCGGCAAAACCGCAGGAAATTGCACGCCAAAAGTGTCGATGCTTCGGGAGTCCGTTTTCACTCGTTCACTTCTCGGGAAAAGTATTAGACCTCGATTCCGCAGTCCCCGATGTGACAAAGGAACAGTCCATTTGTCACATTCAGAATTGACCCCCCCCCGCAATAGCTCATCGATGGCGGGATTCTCTATACTGGGTCACATATGACGGTATCGCGCCAAAGGAGAACGCCGTGACCACCTCGCAGATATCCCTGCTCGTGCTCATCTTGGTTGGGGGCATCGGCATCCTGCTTATCGGAGTGAGCGCGCTCATGAAAGCCGTCGCTCGCAAGAACGCCAAGGCCTGTACCGCCGTGACCATGGGAACGGTCATCGACCATCGCTTTATGGGCGAAGGCAGGATGTATCCCGTTTTGGAATACACCGTCGACGGCACGCAATACCGCGCGAAAAAACAATTCCGTGGCATAAAGACCAAAAGCTTGTCGGGACTCCCCATCCGCACGCAAGCCACCGCCTACGAAGACGCCAAGGGCTGGCTGCACGTGCAGACAGGCCCCATCGCCCGCCTAGGCACCCTCGCGGAGCAGCTTTGGCCCCTCGGTAGCCAAATGACCGTGTACTACAACCCCAGCAACCCAGACAAAAGCTATGTCGAACGCCCCATCGTGGGCAACTTTGCCACACTGATGTTTAACATCGCAGGCTTCTTGCTCATCGCGATGAGCATCTTGCTCTATGTTCTTATCCAGCGCTAGCTCAAACTGATGCGCCCCGCGCCCCATGCGCCGCAACGACCGTTACGACACCAAGGACCAGCCATGGCAACAATTTCCGAACAAGAACGCAAGCGTATCCAGCGATACTGCATCTATCCCAAGATTGCCGGTGCAGCGCTTGCCATGGCGTTCGTGCTGCCTTTTTTGATCATTCCCTTCGAAATGATCGACGATATCGTCTTCCATCACGAAGGCTTCCAAGAGACGGGCATGATGACCGCCTTGGCGCTCACTGCCATCGAGCTCGTCATATTCTGCTACTGCGCGCTCGCGCCGCGCTTTGGCATGCGCGGCAAGCAGTGGAAGGAAATGCAGCACCGACTCGTCGTCGAGCAGACCGAGAAAGACCGCTCGGCACAAATCGCAGGCGTTATCGGTACGCAGGCTGCCGCGCGCCTGCTTAAGAACAGCGATAACGCGACCGTGCGCAACCTGGGCGGCGCGGCAGAAGTCGCCGCTGCCGTAGGCGCCGTCGCCACCGCAGCGGACGTACTTACCGAAAGCTATGCCAACGCAAAGGCCATGGCGGAGGCCTATAGCGTGCCTATCCCCCGTGCAAAAAAGTGGATCATCGCACTTGTGGCGCTGCCCCTCGCAATCGTGTGCGGTGCTTATATCCCGCAGCTGGCACAGGGAAACATCGAGATGCAGGAGAATGCCGCGGCCGCGGCCGAGCAGATCGCCATCGCCCGCAAGACGCTAGAGCCCGCATGCGAGTACGTGTCCGCCGATGACCCCTACGAGCGATATCAAGATTACGGCTATCATGTCCGCGGCTATCTGCACGAAGGCGACTCCGACGCCCAGAAGACCTATACGTATCTGGACTTTGACAACAAGGGAACGCTCAAGGAAGTGAGTTACATAGCAGAGATCGACCCCGACGCGAGCCTTGAGGACAACCTCGCCCGCATCGAGCTCGACTTGGACGAACTTTCCTCTGTCGTCCAAACCGTAGACGTCAAGACCATGAGTCCCGAGCTCCTAGCACCGCAAAAGCTCCCCGAAGAGTTTAGGCAGGCTTTTTTGAACGGTTCGCTCTACGAGAGAATCTCCATCAGGACGAGTGACAACCCCATCAAAACGTACTATTCGTTTGACACGGAGCCCGAGGACGAGTTTGACGAGTACACCCATCCAAGCATCCGTATCACGTTGGTGGGCAAAACGAGCTAGGCGCCCAATGTGACAAAGGGACTGTCCCTTTGTCACATTCCATGAAAAAGGGCACCGGCGTTAGCCGATGCCCTAAAGCTGCTGCAGATTAACTCCTACAGCGTATGACTAAGACGAATCGAACTATTCGTCCCAAGAGAGGCTCTTACCAGTCTTCTTTGCCAGCAGCAAGAACAGACCGATGATGACGTTGCATGCAATACAGAAGATGAAAACGCCCTGGAAGGAGCCGACAAGCTCGTATACCTTCATCATGACGGGCATGCCAAAGGCGCCGACGATATAGCCCACGGAGCAGATGAGCGCGAAGATGCGACCAAAGTCACGGGAGCCAAAGACGTCCATCACCAAAACGGTCAGAGCGGTGCCGGCGATGACGTACATGACGTCGTTAACACCGGCAGCAAGAATGCTGAGCGTCGAGTTGCCGCTGCTCATCATGAGCATGACAAAGGAGAGAATCGAGACGGCGAGCCAGCTCAGAATGGCCTTGGTGCTGCCAAACTTATCGCAAGTGGTACCGACGATCGGGTTGAGGAACAGGTCGAACAGCGATGCGGCGGAAACCATGAAGCCACCCACCATGGGGCTAAAGCCGACCTCGGCGGCATAGGTGGGGAACAGCTGGTTCATGCAGCAAGTAAGCTGAACGAGGCAGAGGAAGCCGATGCAGAAAAAGAATGCAGGCGACTTAATAGCGCGTGCGTAGCTAACGCCACGTGCACTATCCTCGGTCGTCTCCTCGGTCTCGGCGACCGTCTCGCCTTCGACATAGCCATAGGGCAGCATGCCCTTGTCCTGGGGCTTATAGCGGATAATCAGGATGGAAGCGGGAAGAATGAGCACGGCGGAGACGCCAGCGAGCACCAGATAACCAGTCCTCCAGCCAGCAGCCTCAATGACAGAGGTGATGACGGGACTCATGATGAGCATGTAAATCGAGTTCACTGCCCAAGCGAGACCAATTGCCAGGCCGCCAGATTTTTTGAACCACTGGTCAATAACATCGGACATGGCGACGCCGGTAGTGAAGGCGAAGCAAACGCCAATCAAAGCACCAGCTGCGATGAACATCCAGACTTCGGTGTAGAAGGCCATGCCTGCGCCAGCGGCGAGCAGAATAAGCTCGACGACGGGGAGCCAAAACTTGCCAACAACCTTGGGGATGAGTTTTCCGACAAACGGAAGAGCCGCTGCAAGACCAATGAGCGTTGCAGTGAAGTAATACGAGAAGATGGAGTAGTCAAATCCGAACTCCTCGCACACGGGCGCGACGAAGGAGCCAGCGATTACGCTATAGGATCCGGTCGTACCGGCAGACATGAGGCCGAGCGCGATCACGAGAACCCATGCGTAAACCTTGCTGCTCTTTAACTTTGCATTTTCCATTGATACAGCTCCTAGAGACCCAGAAGGGCGCACATAACGGCCTTAATGGTGTGCTGACGGTTCTCTGCCTCACGGAAGATGACCGACGCGTTGGCCTCAAAGCACTCGTCCGCAATCTCAAAGCCCTCGGTGATGATTTCACGATGCAGGTCGTTCTTGCACTGGTCGAGCAACATCTTGCCAACGCGGTGATTTGCGTTGTGAACAGAGGGGAGCTCGTGCATGCAGAAGATGTCGGGGTTGTTGGTGCGCTTGCACAGCTCACTGGTGACGCGATAGGGGTACAGGGACTCGGCGTCGCCAAGCCAAGAGTTGTAGTCGTCGGGGTCCAGAACCTCGTCGCCGCACTCGGGGTTGATGTAGCGCCACTCCTCGGTAACGATTACGTCGACACCGTCCAGAGCATCAAGGTCAGAGGTGATGGTGAAGGTCCTGTTAGGCGCGTACTTGGCGTAGCAGGCCTCAACCTCCTCGATCATTTCCTTGCACATCTGGTGACGGAGGTCGTCGGGGCCGATGGCGAGGAAGTCCATGTCGAGCATCGCGCACAGACGGCCATACCACACGGGGGCGCCGGCGCAGTTGCCAACGAAGGCCATCTTCTTGCCACGGCTCGTGCGCAGACCACCCCACTGCTCCTCCATCGTGAGAGCGTCAGCGAGCATCTGGGTCGGGTGATCGCCGAGGGTGAGGGCATTGATGACTGGAATATCGACCAAGTCGGCGACATCATAGAGGAACTGCTCGTCCTTTTGTGCACGATAGACAATGAGATCATACATGCCGTTGAAGACGCGCATGGCATCCTCGATGGTCTCGCAATCGCCCATGTGGGAGTTGGTCAGATAGGTGAAGCCCATGCCCAGGTCGTTGCAAGAGGTCTCAAAGGCGCAACGAGTGCGGGTCGAGCCCCACTCAAAGTTGGCGAGAACGTTCTTGCCGGGGAAGTAGCGCTGGTCGACACCGGACTTTTTCTGGGCCTTGAGGTTCCAGGCAAGATCGATGAGGTAACGGAAATCCTCAGAGGAAAGATCGTGGATGTTGAGGTAGTCGCGACCGCGAAGGCTGTTGTTCATGCCTATTTCCTTTCAATTGTTTGATGGGTAAGTGTCGAATGCGCCCCCGAGGGAAACACGGATATCCCTCGGGGACTGTAAATGTGGCGCTTGGATCAGGCAGCGCAAGTTTAAGAACTTGCTAGCAGCTGGCGGCCACGTCCTTGGTCCAGCAGTGCACGCCGCCGCCGGACAGGTTAAGCGCGAGAGAGTCGATCATGATGACCTTGCGATCGGGGAAGCAGCTCTCAAGAACCGCCTTGGCCTGCTCGTCCTTCTCCTTCACGACTTCGCTCATGCCTTCGTGGTAATAACGCTGGCCAAGAACGACGCCGTTGCAGATGAGGAAGTTGCAGTAGCTTGCTGCGGCATAAAAGTGAACGGGGCCTTCGGGCCAAGGGGTGCCATCCATGAACTTGCCGCCCATTTCGTCGATGAAGCCCTTATACAGCTCGTAGTCCTCGTCGCCGGGGGCGATGACAACCTCGATCGGCTCGGCAGTGGGCATGCGGACGATTTCGAAGGGCTTGCCCTCCCAGTCCGTCTCGGCGCGTAGAATCTCGTAGGCGGCGTCGATGCGACGACGCGATTCCGCGCCCGCCTTGCTCGAGGCGGCCTCCTCATCGGATACCTCGGCAAGAAGAATCTTGTTCGGGGTGATAAAGCGGCACATCTCATCGATGTGGGCGGCGAAGCTCATGCCGAAGACAGGAGTTCCATCTTCCTTCTCGTCGAGGATGCCCAGTCGATAGTCGTCGTCCTCAAGCATAGGCTGCGGCAGCCAGATAACCTTGTTGAGGTTGTAGATGCGCTTGTACTCGGCCTCCACTTCCTCTTTTGAGAACTCGGGATTGCGCTTGCGGCATTCCGTGTCCTCGATGGCGATCAGGGTGCCGTGACCGTCAAACTCGCGGTCGCCGCCCTCCGAAACCATTTCGGAATTGACGATATCGAAGCACCCGAGCGCAACCGCCATGTGAACAGCTGCCCTGCGTGCGGACTGGCACTCTGGGGAGTTCTTGTCCCACACGCCATAATAGGTCCAAGCGGGGTTGACCATATAGGAATGGCCTTCGTCGTCGACCATGATGCTGGGGCCGTTGTCGCGAACGTAGAAGTTGGAGTCTTCGAACTGCGTAATCTGGATACGGTCGAGATCCACCCCTTCTTCTTTAAGGCGCGAGCAGGCTTCCTCGTAGGAGCCGGGGGTGCCACAGTTGAGGTTGACCGTAACATCGCCATACTCAAGCAAAGCTTTAATTACGTCAACGCAGGGCTGGCGATTATCGAAGCCCTCTGCGCGAATGTAATCGGGAAGCCATGTCACATAGACGTTGGAGCGCTTCTCAAACTCGCCCGGCATACGATAGTTCTCGTACATGGTTGGTCCTTCCGTCGGGTTTCCCGCAATGCTGTCCGGCCGCGACAATAGCGGGGTTACACCAGCTATAGTACTACTATACCTACCGTTCGGTAGGTGTTTTTGTATAATTGCCATTCGCCTGTCGATACCTACCGTTCACCGTTTATAGTGGTCGTGTTTGGACACGAATTGATGTTCCGTTGCCATTCTTAATAATGTTGGCAATGCGGAAGTGATTTGCAATGGAGAAGTGAAGCGTGAGCACAAAGGGAAAAATATTGGACGCAATGTATGATCTTGTGGCAGAAGTCGGTTACGACAAGGCGTCCATTGGAAAAATCTGCGACCGTGTCGGTATATCCAAGCCATCGGTGTACTACTACTTTCCCTCTAAAGAGGATATTTTCACCACGCTCTTAGATAGTATGTTTCCGACTATCGACTATCAGCGCGACTACTCGCTAATAGTCGATAGGGACGGATTCAAGGCGGCGCTTATCGAGCTCGGCAATTCGGTTATAGGTGGCTATCGTAGTGATGAAAAGCGCCGTCGCGTGCTGGCCGAGGTCAGTATTCAGGCAAATCGAATCCCTGCAGTTCAGGAACGTCAGGCAACGGCGATCAACCGAACTATGGACGCGCTTAAAGACATCCTTCTCCATGGCCTAGAAATTGGCGCGTTTTCCGATGAAACAGACGTCATGCTGTACGTGCAGATTCTTTACACCGTACTTGAGGGAGCGAGCAATACCGTTGCCCAAGATGAAGACATCGATGAAAAGGCTGTTTGGGCAGGGATCGTCGAACTCATGTTTAAATAGGCGCGTAATAACAGAGGCACCTTGGCAAGCGCGATGCGACGACTTGCGGGGTCGCGGAATGGTTCGAAACCCGTGTTCGCGATGATTGCAAAAGTTGTTGAATAGAAATTGGGGCCGATTCCAGCTATGTTGGAATCGGCCCCAATTTCGTTTTAACTTGCGGAGACAAATGACAGGGCTGAAGGGCAGTTCGTTGGTCAGGTTATTTCGCGGTAGTCTTATTGAGGAGACCGGAAACTAAAGCAAATGTCGCAATCAGAAGGTTGCAGATGATACAGAAGACGAATACTCCTTGGAAAGACCCTGCCATACCGTAAACCTTCATCATGACTGGCATTCCGAAAGCTCCGACAACATAGCCCGCTGAGCAAATAATCGAATAGATCCTTCCAAAATCGCGTGATCCGAAGAGCGAGAGGAGAATCATCGGCATTGCAGTTCCAACGATGGCGAACATGACGTCGTTTACGCCGGCCGCGATGATGGAAACGGTCTCGTTGCTTCCGCCAAAGATGAGAAGTAGGAATGAAAGAATGCTGACTCCCGTCCATGCGACCGTTGCTTTAATAGCACCGAGCTTGTCGCATGTTTTGCCTACGAAGGGATTTAGGAAAATATCGGAGAGCGAGGCCGCCGAAACCATTAGGCTTCCCACGATGGGATTGAAGCCGACCTCGCTTGCATAGGTCGGGAACAGCTGGTTCATGCAGCAGGTGAGTTGCGCCACGCAGAGCAGAAGGGCACAGAGAATAAAAGATGGCGTTTTCGCGGCATCGCGGAGCGCCATGCCCGAAGAGACATCTTCCTTTTCATCGGCGCTGTAGCTCTCATGGGTTTCGGAGGTAGTCTCTCCGTACGGAAGCATATTGCGATCAGGAGGCTTAAGGCGAATGATAAATGCGCTTGTGGGCAATATCATGGCTGCAGAAACGGCCGCAAGTACGATGTAACCCGTACGCCAGCCTTGCTGCTCGATGACCAGTGTAATGACAGGACTCAATAGCAGCGTGCAGAGAGAATTAACGCCCCACGCAAGGCCGATGGCAAGACCAGACGATTTACTGAACCATTGGTCAATGACATCGGACATGCAGACACCCGTTGTGAACGAAAAGCAGATGCCGATCACTGCGGCGGAGACGATGAACATCCAGACCTCGGTGTAGAACGCCATTGCGGCGCCGGCGGCAATAAGGACGAGTTCAACGCAAATATGCCATGGTTTGCCGATTACTTTTGGAATGAAACGACTCAAAAGCGGAAGCCCAAGCGCAAGGCCAAGAAGAATCGCGGTGAAATAGAAAGAGAAAGAAGTGTAGTCAAAGCCCAGGTCTTCACATACAGGAGCGATGAATGAGCCGGCAATGATGCTGTAGGTGCCGGTTGTTCCCGCAGACATTAAACCGAGCGCAATAACGACAATCCAAGCAAATGCGCCGCTCTCACGGGGGCGGTCCTTTTCGGCTGGTGCGATGAGAGTCATGGTTACTCCGTTTCTATCGGCAATGCAACCTATATGCCTACCGATAGGTATATAAAGATGGAGATTCTTCGTCAAGTGTTAAGCGGGGAGCGGGGACCCTTAACGTGCCGAACGGTAATTGGGCCCCCAATGTGACAAAGGGACTGCCCCTTTGTCACATTATTCGGAACGCAGGGCTTCCACAGGGTCTTTCTTGGATGCGCTGCGAGCCGGCAGCAGGCCGGCAACAACCGTCAGCAACACAGAAATTGCAATGAGCATCAGCGCATCCTGCACGGGCAGGCTCATCAGATTGGGTACCTGTTTGGCCGCAAGCGCCCAGGCATTAACCGGAAAGCTCACGGCCACCACGACGACAATAGCAAAGACGCCGGCAATGAGACCTTCGATAAAGGTCTCGGCATTGAATACGTTGGCCACGTTACGCTTCGACGCGCCGATCGCGCGTAGGATGCCAATCTCCTTTTTGCGCTCCAGTACGCTGATGTAGGTGATGATGCCGATCATGATGGAGCTCACGACCAGGCTGATGCTCACGAATGCGATGAGCACCAAGCTGATGGTGTTCACGATGTCGGTCACCGAACCCATGATGATGCCCATGTAGTCGGTGTACGAGATTGCCTGCTCGTCGTGGCCAGCAGCTTTGACCTGCTTGTTGTACGCATCGATGTGATCGAGCACGCGCTCCTTGGCCTCAAAGTCGCGCGGGAAAATCTTGACCGAAATGGGGTCCGCCTCGTCCGCATAGCCCAACGTGGTCAGATTGTTGTCGTAGGTGAGCTTCGACGCCTTGGCATAGCTCATCATGAGCGAGCTCAGGTCCTCGGCGTCCATGTTGAAGTGGATGGCACGAGCAAAGGCGCCCGCATCCACGCGCATGGCGCTCGCCAGGTTGGCAAAACTCGAAGACATCTGCGTCGCCATTTGGTCCATGAGCCCTGCCGCGCCCGACTTGAGCTGGGACGATACGGTCGTCGCAATCTGTTCGCTAATTGTCTTCATCACCTGATCCATAGCCTGCTGCAGATACGGAGCCAGCTGCTTTTGTACATAGTCGGTCATCGCCTGCTGCAGGCGCTCGGCCAGGGCATCGCCGCCGAGCGCTTTGAGCTGGGCCAGGATTTGCTGGGCTGCGGCATCATGCTCAAGATACGCCGAGAATGCGGCAGCAAGCTTTGACGCATCCTTAAGATCTTCGGGTGACAGCGCCTTAAACTGATCAGAGCGCATAAAGCCCTCAAACAGCTGGTTGGCAAGTGCTCCCACCTGCTGCATTTGCTCAGGCGTGAGCTCAAGACCATCAAAGATGCCCGAGAAATCTGGGGCCGGCGCTTTGGCCATGATGTCACTAAAGTCGATGTCCCTCCCAACACCCGAAAGGTCAATGTCCAGCCCGGACAAGTCGAGACCAGAAAGGTCCATACCGCCGGCTGCGCCCGAGAGCGCAGACGTATCGAGTGAGAACGCGCTCTTCAGTGCCGCCTCGTCTACGCTGAACATACCGCCCAAATCCACGCCCTGCTTGGCTTCGCCCTGCAGCTCGTCGAAGGTTTTGCCCGTAAAGACATCCGTCTCGGGGTGGGCAAGCTGCTCCTGCACAATCTGCGAATCGGCAGCACGCTCCATAAGCTGGCGAGTCAGCGCATGCGTATAGACAATGCCCGGGGACAATGCGCTCGCGTTTGCCGTCTCGTTGGGTCGCACCACGCCCACAATGCGCGCGTCAATACCGTCGGCAACCTTGGCTTTCATAAAGTCGGCGTCGCCAGACATGTCAGTCCACATGCCGGTCTCTTCGTTTTTGCGATAGGCATCGGCCGGCGACAACACCTTAAACGTCGTGGACAGTGCATCGTCGTAGGTAAAGTCGCTGCCGGTCTTGGGCGTCTTGACCTTGCCGTCGGCCGTCATGGCACTGTTAACCAGGTCGTTGAGCTCATCGATATCCAGCGCGCCGATACTGTAGAGCGTGTAGTCGCCCACCGTTCCGCGGCTCGAAAGCACCATCACGGCCTCGTTGGCGGACGTAGGCCAATGGCCGGCAACGACATCGTACTGGCTGTCGAGCAGGCTCTGGTCGTCAATCATCTCGTTGAAGACCGACGTTCCCATAGATTCCATGCTCACCGTTGCCGCCGAGCTCGCGCCCCCGCTCATGGCCTCAGTCATAGCGTTGGGCACCAGCCGGACAGGCTTCCCATCGCCATTCCCGGCACGATAGACAACCGGCGTCACGCCATAGCCGTACTGGATGGCATTGACCTCTTTATCGATGCCATCGCCACCGGCATCGAGCCATGCCTTAAAGCTCGTCATGTCGTTGGACTTAACGCTCGCAAACATATCCTTTACGGCCGTGACCACGGGGATCTTATCGGTTCCCTTAGCTTTGCCACCGGTAGCGTCATCGGACGAGCCCTCGCCCTTGGACGCCTCCTCATCGGTAGCCCCATGCCCGCCCATCATGGATGACAGGTCGTAATCTTGTTTGGAAATCGTGAGCGGGTAGCTCGAGAGCGTGTCCTCCTCGACCTTTTTGATGTAGCCGTTTACGCCGTTGGACAGCGCCAGAATCGCTGCGATGCCAATAATGCCAATCGAACCTGCAAAGGCAGTCATGGCCGTACGGCCCTTCTTGGTCATGAGGTTTCGGGCAGAAAGCCCCAGCGCCGTCACAAAGCTCATCGAGGTTTTGCGCGTGGGCTTGGCCTCGCGACGCGCGGCCTCGGCAGCATCAAAGGGATCTGAATCGTCGGTGATCTTGCCGTCCGCCAGGGTGACGATGCGCGTGGCGTACCTGTATGCCAACTCGGGATTGTGCGTGACCATGATGACCAGACGATCGCGCGCAACGTCCTTGAGCAAATCCATAACCTGCACGGATGTCGTTGAGTCCAAGGCGCCGGTCGGCTCGTCAGCCAGCACGATTTCGGGGTCGTTGATCAAGGCGCGGGCAATGGCTACGCGCTGCATCTGCCCGCCCGAAAGCTGGTTCGGGCGTTTGTCAACGTGCTCGCCCAGACCAACCGCCTCGAGCGCCTTACGCGCACGCTGGCGGCGCTCGGCATGTCCCACGCCCGTGAGTGTAAGCGCCAATTCCACGTTTTCCAAAATGGTCTGATGCGGAATGAGGTTGTAGCTCTGAAACACAAAGCCAATGCGATTGTTTCTGTAGGCATCCCAATCGCGGTCGCTGAAGTCCTTGGTCGAGATGCCATCGATCAGCAGGTCGCCGGAATCGAAATGGTCGAGTCCACCAATGACGTTGAGCATCGTAGTTTTACCCGAGCCCGAAGGACCCAGGATGGCTACAAACTCGTTATCGCGAAAAGACAGGCTTACGCTGTCGAGCGCTACCTGCGTAAACGACTGCGTAACGTACCTTTTGCAAATAACTCTGAGATCCAGCATGGACGGCAACCTCTCTCGCGCGGGCGCGCTCGCCCGCTCCCCCGCCGTTCACGTTCGGCGCGTTTGTCCTACTCTATCCTCATTTTTGGCCGATACCAGTGAGGAATGTAACGAACCGCGCCAAAAAACGAACGGGACAGCACGCCGCATGGCGCACCATCCCGCATATAACATCCCCGATGCGACAAAGAGGCTGTCACTTTGTCACATTCCAATGCGCGCTACTTTTCGAGCCCGCACGGCATAACGTTAGCGCTGCCGCGGCGAGCCTCAGTCACGGCTGCAAAGAAGCGATAGCCGCCCGAGAAGTTAAAGCACTCAAAGCCATGCTGCGCCAAAATACGGCAAGCAATGTAGCTGCGAATGCCGCTCTGGCAAATCACGTAGACCGGCTTGGCCCGGTCGAGCTCGCCCAGGCGATTGCGCAGATCATCGACGGGAATGTTTACGAAACCATCGATATGCCCGCGCTCATACTCCCCTTCCGTACGAACATCGAGCAGCTGCACGCTGCCATCGCGTGGCAAGTTGGGCTCATCCTCCCAATGCCACTGCGCCAGTATGCCGCGATTGAGGTTCTCGATCATAAAGCCCGCCATATTGACGGGATCCTTCGCCGATGAGTACGGCGGCGCGTATGCTAGGTCCAAATCCTTAAGCCTATCGCCGCGCATGCCTGCCTGGATGGCAGTCGCCAGAACGTCGATACACTTGTCCACACCATCGATGCCCACGATTTGCGCACCCAGCAGGCGCAATCCCTGCTTCTCGAAGATAACCTTCATGGTCATGGGCGTTGCACCCGGATAATAACCCGCATGCGAACCGGGCGACAGGACCACGCTGTCGCAGTCAATTCCCGCCGCGTGTGCTGCCTTTTCGGATAGTCCCGTGCTTGCCGCCGTCAAGTCGAATACCTTGATAATCGATGAGCCCAACGATCCGCGGTAGCAGCTGTCCATGCCGGCTATGACATCGGCAACGACACGCCCCTGCTTGTTGGCGGGGCCGGCGAGCGAAATGACCGCGTCCTCGCCGGTCACCTGATGCGTGACCTGCGCGGCATCGCCCACGGCATACACGTCGGCAGCAGAGGTCTCCATGCGGTCGTTGACCACAATAGCCCCCTTGATGCCCAGTTCGAGCCCCGCCTCTTGCGCCAGATGGCTCTCAGGTGCCACGCCAATGGCAAGCAGCACCATATCGGCTCCGATAGGGTCATCGCCCGCAACATGGGTGACAACGCGGCCATCAACTTCCTCAAAACCTGTCACATCGGCCTTGAGGCGCAGATCAATACCGTGCTCACGCACCTCGGTATGCAAAAGGGTCGCCATGTCGTAATCCAGGTTGTTCATAAGCTGGACGGGACGCTGCAGAAGGGTCACCTGGAGCCCTAGCTCGCACAGATTCTCCGCCGTCTCGACGCCAATGAAGCCGCCGCCGATCACGACGGCACTGCTCGGTCGCCGCTCTCGAACATAGCTGTGAATACGCAGCGTGTCCTCAACGGTGCGTAGGCTAAAGATTTTATCCGAGTCGATGCCCGGCAACGCAGGGCGAATCGGCTTTGCACCCGGCGACAGGATGAGCTTGTCATACGTCTCGACAAATTCCTCGCCCGTCAGCATATTGCGAACCTCAACCGTATGCGAATCGGGATGGATGGCAAACACCTCGTGACTCGTCTTGACCGCAATGCGAAAACGATCCCAAAAGCCCTTGGGAGACTGCAGCGTCAATGCACTCTCTTCTTCTATCACGCCGCCAATGTAGTACGGAAGCCCACAGTTGGCATACGATACAAAACCCGTGCGCTCAAAGATGACAATTTGGGCCTGCTCGTCGAGCCTGCGCAAACGTGCCGCCGCCGATGCGCCGCCCGCGACGCCTCCAACGATAACCACCTTCATAGCTAACGCACCACCTTTCCCGTATAGCCGCTTATGCCGCCGATATTCTTGACACTGCCATACCCAGAACGCTTAAGAAAACTCACAGCTTGGTTGCTTCGCGCACCACTCAGGCAATGCACGAAAAGCTGCGTGCCCTTTCGACGTATACCCATGATGCTACCCCGAAGCAGAAAAAAGAGTCGCTGTTTCCAGCGACTCCCCTTCAGTTGTCTGTCCCACGGACTTACTGTTCGCTCTTCGCGAGTGCCTGATCGATCAGTTTGTTGAGCGCCTCGCACTGCTCAGCGGAGTTGATGCCGCCCATGATCGGCTCTCCCACAATGTTACCGTTCTGGTCGATCACGTAGGTGGTCGGGAACGAGTACAGGTTGGAGGTGAACTTTCCGGCCTCGCTGTCCGACTTAAACCAGATGTTCTTATACGTTACGCCCTTCTTGGAAAGCACGTCCTTGGCATCGGCCACCTCGTCTTTGTTGCCATCGAGCGTAAAGGAATTAACGCCCACGACCTGGCCGCCCTTCTCGGCAAGCTCCTTGTTGAGCTTCTCCAGATCGCCCAGCTCTCCCACGCACGGCTTGCAGGTGGTAAACCAGAAGTTCATGACGGTGACCTTGTTCTTGGAGAACAGCTCGTCGCTGTTTACATCGCTGCCGTCCAAGTCCTTGCCCTTAAAGCTGGGGAACTTCGTCTCCCCGCTCTCGCCGTTGGTCATGCCCGCGGTCGAGGCATCGACGCTCTCTCCCTCGCCGGGCGTGCTGCCACATCCGGGGAACTCCTTCTCCAGCGCCATGAGCTTGTCCTCGATCTCCTTGACCTGCTGCGCGCCGGCCTTAAGCGTCTTAAGCTCGTCAGCCGCAAACTGATCCTTGGCGCCCTCGATGGTATCGAGCAAGAAGTCACCGTAGTTCTTGCCGTCCTCAATCATGGGAGTGTCTTTGTTGGCCGCAAGGAACACCTTTTCCCATAGGGCGTTATCGCTCGCAAAGATCTCGTTTTCCTTTTGCAGCAGCTGCTGGTACAGCTCGGCCGCCTCCTCGGCACTCGACGGCTTTTGCGCTATGAGCTCGGCAATCTGCGCATCGCCGCTCGTGGCATCCTTCGCGTCGCCCTTGGGGGCAGAGCACGCCGCGAGAGTCAGCGCCAGCACGGGCAGCATCAACAGAGCCGCAATTTTTGACAGTTTCATGGTTCCTCCGTTTATATCGAAACTTATATAGGTACCTATTTGTTTTCGCAGGCTTGCGTGGACTGCGCGGGTTTGTCGCCCGTCACACCCAGCCCATAGCGAAAGCTAATAGCATCGACGGGGCACGCGCCCACGCATTTGCCGCAACGAATGCATTCGGCATGGTTGGGCGTACGCGTAACGTCCACGTCCATTTGACACACCTTGGCGCACTTGCCGCACGAGACGCATTTGCACTGGTCAACCTGGATCCCCAGCAAAGACACCTTGTTCATGAGCGCATAAAACGCACCGAGGGGGCAAATCCATTTGCAGAAGGGGCGGTAGAACAGCACGCTCAGCACCGCAACCGCAATGAGGATCGCGAGCTTCCAGGTAAAGAGCTTTCCCAGCGCGGAGCGGATTCCCACGTTCATGATGGACAGCGGAATCGCGCCCTCGAGCACACCCTGCGGGCAGATGTACTTGCAAAAGAACGGGTCGCCCATACCCACATCGTTAACCACCAAGACGGGCAGCAGCACCACGGCAAACAGTAGCACGGCATACTTGATGTACGTGAGCGGCTTGAGCTTTTTCGTGGAGAGCTTTTTGCTGGGAATCTTATGCAGAAGCTCTTGCAGCCATCCAAACGGACACAAAAAGCCGCATACAAAACGTCCCAGTAGCACGCCGATCAGAATGAGCGTTCCGGTGACGTAATACGAAAAGCTGAACTTAGACGATCCCACCACCGACTGAAACGACCCGATGGGGCACGCACCCGAGGCCGCTGGACACGAGTAGCAGTTAAGCCCCGGCACGCAGACGGCTTTGCCGGCTCCCTGGTAGATACCGCCCTTGGCAAAGTTAGGCAGGTGAATATTGGTCGCAAGCGTCGCCGCCGCCTGAATCAATCCACGAAATCGCGCTAAAAGATGCGATGCAGTGTTTTTTCTTTTATCCAATTCCGATACACTCCAAGCACAGCCTGATTGCCTTGGCCAGCACGGCATCTGCCTCGCCGCGCATAATTCCAAAGCCAACCATGGCTACCCCAACGATCAGCAAAGCCACCTGCGCCACAGGCTTAATCGCTTTGAACAATCTGACCACTCCTTTCGTTTCGCGACCCATTGGACCATACCGACTATAAAATCCGTGTTAAGCGTGAATGACTATGCAAGGAGAACGTTATGCGCATCTTGGTCGTCGAGGACGAGCGGGCGCTGTGCGATGCGATCGCACGCAGCCTGCGCAACTTGGCCTATAGCGTCGACTGCTGCTACGACGGGCAGCAGGCCCTCGATCTGCTCGATGTCGAGACCTTTGATCTTGTCGTGCTCGACCTCAATCTCCCCCATGTCGACGGCATGACCGTGCTCAGGCAACTCAGAATTACCGATTGCGAGACCAAGGTGCTCGTGCTCTCGGCACGTGGCGAGGTCTCCGACAAGGTAGCGGGGCTCGATGCGGGCGCCAACGACTACCTCACCAAGCCGTTCCATCTTGACGAGCTGGCGGCACGCATACGCAGTCTCACGCTCAGGCGCTTTACGCAAAACGACGTTGTTCTAGCCTGTGGATTGTTGAGCTTTGACACCAAAGCGCGCCTCGCCTCCGTGGGCGGCGAGACCCTATCCCTCACGCGCAAGGAGACCGGCATCTTGGAATACCTGATGCTTAACCAGGGGCGGCCGGTGAGCCAGGAAGAGCTTATCGAGCATGTATGGGACAGCAGCGTCAACAGCTTTAGCAACGCGACCCGCGTGCACATCTCGTCGCTGCGCAAAAAGCTGCGCGGCGCGTTGGGGCACGACCCCATCCGCAACCGAATCGGCGAAGGCTACGTTATGGAGGACGGCAAATGAAGCGGCTGTCGCTGCAGTGGCGCATCACGTTGATGACGGCACTGCTGATATGTTCAACCTGCGTACTTATGAATTGCCTGGTTGGCTACTCCGGCATGCGCTACATGGACTCGATCGGCAATGAACTATCGGCGCACAGCAAGGTGGAGGCGGCCTCGCCCAGCTCATTTGACCCGACAAACAAAGAGCTCGACGACGCGCTGACCATCGTCGTGAACGACGCCCAAGAATCGTTTGGCGCGACGAGCTGGTATATAACTGCAGCGGTGACGCTGCTCGGCGGCGTGCTGGCCTACTTTGTGAGCGGACATGCGCTGCGGCCGTTGCGCTTCTTTGCGACGCAAGTCGAGAGCGTGCGGCCCGACAACCTCGCCGACACAAAAATCAGCGAGGACGTGCCCTCTGAACTCAGGCGCTGCAGCGCGTCGTTTAACGACATGATTACCCGCCTTGACGAGGGATTTTCCGCACAAAGACAGTTTACGGGCAATGCGGCGCACGAACTGCGCACGCCGCTTGCGCTCATGCAGGCCCAGGTTGAGCTGTTTTGCGCCGAGCACCCCGACGTCGACGCCGATACAGCGAGCCTGCTCGGGCTGCTGCAGGAGCAGACCGAGCGAATGACGCACATGACAAAGACCCTGCTCGAGATGAGCGAGCTGCGCAGTGTCCCTTGCAACGATGTGATTGACCTAGCGCCGATGATCGAAGAAGTGCTCACGGACCTGGCACCCCTTGCCGAGCAAAAAGACATCACGCTTACAAGTGAGGGCGACGCGCAAACGATCGGCAGCGACACGCTGATCTATCGGTTGCTGTTCAACTTGACCGAAAACGCCATACGCTATAGCGCGCCCAACTCGACCGTGCAAATCAACGCCTGCGCCGAAGGCGACCGCGTGCTGCTACGCGTGCGCGACCAGGGACCGGGCATTCCCGAGCAATACCAGACGAGCATCTTTCAGCCCTTCTTTCGCGTCGACAAATCGCGCAGCAGGGCATATGGCGGCGTGGGGCTGGGGCTTGCACTGGTCTGGGAGATTGCCGCACTCCACGGCGGCTCCATCGAGGTCGAAGAGAGCTCGGAGCGCGGAACGACCATGCTCGTGACTCTTCCCACTCGCGCACTCGGCTCATTAAAATAACGAACGGGATGGCACGCCGCGTGGCGTACCATCCCGCACATAATATCGAGGATGTGACAAAGGGACTGTCCCTTTGTCACATCTGCTAGTTCTCGTCGCCTACCAGCTGAGTTAGCTTACTCCCACTCGACCGTGCCAACGGGCTTCGGCGTGAGGTCGTAGCAAACGCGGCAAATACCGGGGACCTCGGCGGTCACGCGAGCGGTGATGCGCTTGAGCAACGCCCAGTCGAGCTCAGGCACCTCGGCGGTCATGACATCGACGGTGTTGATGCAGCGGATGATACAGGGCCAATCGTAGGCGCGCTTGCCCTCGCGCACGCCGGTGGCGCGGAAGTCGGGCACGACGGCAAAATACTGCCAGATGGTCAGACCCGCCTTGTCGATCTCCTCGCGCACGATCGCGTCGGCTTCGCGCAGCGCCTCAAGACGGTCGCGGGTGATGGCACCAAGGCAGCGGACGCCCAGGCCGGGACCGGGGAACGGCTGGCGCTCGACCATGTTCTCGGGCAGGCCGAGCTCGCGACCCACGACGCGGACCTCGTCCTTGTACAGCAGTTTGACGGGCTCGCAGAGCTCAAACTGCAGATCCTCGGGCAGACCGCCCACGTTGTGGTGAGCCTTCACGCCGTCTTGGGACTCAAGAATGTCGGGATAGATGGTGCCCTGGGCGAGGAAACTGACCTCGTCGCCAACCTTGCGGGCCTCCTCCTCGAACACGCGGATAAACTCGGCACCGATGATCTTGCGCTTGGCCTCGGGCTCCTCGACGTCCACGAGCTTATCCAGGAAGCGATCGGTCGCGTCCACATAGACCAGGTTAGCGTCCATCTGGTTCTTGAAGACGTCGATGACCTGTTCGCTCTCACCCTTGCGCATCAGGCCGTGGTTCACATGCACGCAAATGAGCTGCTTGCCGATGGCCTTGATGAGCAGGGCCGCGACAACCGAACTGTCGACGCCGCCGGAAAGAGCCAGCAGGACCTTCTTGTCGCCGATCTGCTCGCGGATTGCAGCGACCTGCTCATCGATGAACACCTGGGCAAGTTCGGGAGTGGTGATACGCACCATGTCGTCGGGACGCTTGTTGGGATCCATGCAGAGCTCCTTCTCGGTTCGATGGAAATGCGCCGCGCGTATGCAGACGCACCGTCATATGACCTCATTATATGCAGAACGAGATACGTTTCCCATCGCTGCGACAGAGCTTTTTGCAGGGGCGGCAGTTTTTCTATATCCCAAGGTCAGCTAGACTTCGGTAGCCACCTTGGGAGCATCGCCAATAGACTCTTCCTTTATACGTTCGGCACAATCGTAGGCGATACCCACAAATTCCAGTCCCGAGCAACAAGAGTACAATTGCTGCTAGTGTTGCCAGCTGTTGGGAGATGGAAGATGGACTGCGATGGCTACCCATGCGTTCCCATGCCGTTGATGTGCACCGCCTTTGTGCCGGGGCAGATTGACGCTGCGGTTGCAGGCATTTCCGACCCCGATTCACGCGCCATCGCCACGGCAGAAGCGCTGTACTTTCGCGGACAGGCCGCACTCGCCGCCAAGACGGCGCACCCCTATCTTGACGTCACCGATCCCGCGCTGCGCTATTCCGCATGCTTTATCTGCGGATACGCCAGTCTGTCGCTCAACCGTATCGCCGACGCCCGCCGGTGCCTTGCGGGCATCCTCGATACGCCGGCCGACGAGGAATCGCCCGCCGTCCACGCCACGCATATCCTGTTCGCCTCGGCCGCGAGCGTCCTGCTGCACTTGCCTTCCCCGTATTCTGCCGAAGAGTTTTATCCACTTGCGGCGCACCTACCCGAAGGCCTGCGACTGTTCGCCAGCTACGTGATGGCGCACGCGTTGTATCTGCGCGGCGAATACGGCCGCAGCCTGGGCATGGCGGAAAACGCCCTGATTATGAAACAGGGAAGCTACCCCATCTCGGAGCTATTCCTGCACTTGTCGGCTTCGATGGCCTGTATGAGTCTCAAAGACGTCGACGCCGCAAAAGCGCATTTTGGCGCCGCTTGGGACATTGCGCGCCCCGACGGCCTTATCGAACTCATCGGCGAACACCATGGCCTTTTGCAGGGACTCATCGAGGCATGCCTAAAATCGCAATACCCTGACGATTTCGCACGCATCATCGAGATCACGTATCGATTCAGCTACGGCTGGCGGCGCATCCACAACCCCGATTCGGGCGAGGACGTGGCCGACGATCTAACGACCACGGAATTCACCATGGCCATGCTCGCCTGTCGTGGGTGGACCAACGCCGAAATCGCACGCCACATGGGAGTATCGCCGGGCACCGTCAAAAACCGCCTATCCGGCGTATACGCAAAGCTTGGCATCGGCACACGCGCCGAGCTGGTCGCGCATATGCTGCGTTAGCGACCGGGCTGCCAAGCGCATCGAACGCGTTCCGGAACCCGGCGCTTCGCTCTCTCAAATTGGACATTTTGGCCCTTGAACGGCACTACCGCCACGGGGCACCATCTCGCAAAATTGGATTATTTCCACCGATATTTGCGGGATGGGAGCCCAAGATGCTTGACCGCCGTTCGTTACTTGTTGCCGGAGCGTCCTCGCTAGTGAGCATCATGTTGCCTCGCGTGCCGGGAAGCGAAAATGCCTTCCTGCTGCCGTTCGCGCCCACCGAAGCCTATGCCGACGAAAAAGACCCCTTCAGGGTGCTCGTTCTCTCGCGCACCATGTTTGGTGTGGTCGCGGTCGACGTCGCCAACAAGAATATGCCCATCACGGGAGCCCAGGTCACGCTCGCGTCGCGTTATGCCGCGGGCAAGCAGCTCACCGCCACGACCGACGACGAGGGCACGGCCATCTTTGAGGTCGCGCCACTTTCGGAAGGCTACGTAGACGAGGCAACGCTTCTCGACGCGTACGACTTTAACGGCAGCATCTCCATTAGCATGGCGGGCTACCGCGATGTCGAGATTCCCCTCGCGCGTGTCCAAGGCGGCACCGCCATTACCGCACCCACACGTCCGCTCTCCGATGGCGAGCCGTACTTCCGCCAACTCACGTTTGACGAATGGGACATCCAGTACGCTGAAGCCACGTTCATGGCATTGCCGAAGGACGACACGGCAAACGAGCAGCCCGATACGCACGCCTTTACCGTTCAGGCACATCTGCCACAGGGCGGACAGGCAACGCTGCGCGTCAACAAAGTGACGCCTGCCGCGGGCAGCTCACCCGAAACCGTCACTCAGATTGGCCAAGTCAAGGCCAGTGCATCGGGTTCGGATAATCTGGCAACGTTCACGCTTGAAGACACGTTCCTCGATGCGGCATCGGGCTTTCTGGAAGAAGGGTGCAAGCTGCGCTTTGTCCTCGACTATCAGGGCAAAACCTACACGCTCTCCTCCCCCATGGCCGTTGTCACCGCGCCGACCGCAAAGGCGGAATCGGGCTCGACCACCATCATTCCCACCACCATGGACCAAGAGGTCACTCCGTTTGATTTCCCCGCATCGTTTCCCGGCATCGGTGGTAATAAGTTCACGTGTTGGATGCCCACATTTCCGATCCTCTTCGATTTCTCGTTTGCTGGATACGTGCTGTTTGGCGGAGGATACAAACCAGCCAGCTATATGAACGATTCGGGCAATCCTGATCCGGAATACTGGAAGAAATCGCCGCGTGAGTCGGGCGCCAAGCAGGCAAGCCGCTACCTCGACGAAATGGAAGGGAAGTGGAATCAGTACAAGAGCATGAGTGCCGGTTCGGGCACCGATCCAAGAAACACCAAGCTCCTTTGCCACCATTGCACGCTGCTGTTCACGATGGATATCGCCACACAGCTGTACGGCTCGCTCGCCTACGATTGGGCGGGCAAAACCTGGGGCAACAACAACGACCCCGCATACGGCAATATTAAGGCCCTCTTCCAGGTAAGAACCGACCTCAATTGGACTGAGCAGTTTACCCTAGGACCGGTACCGTTTTTCCTAAACGTCAACCCCTGGGTGCTGGCAAAACTGGCGCTCGCCGTGGGCGCCCACACGCACGGTAGCGGCGCGGCGTTTTTTAAAAACATTTCGCTCGATTGGTCAAACACGTCGGGCTCGTTCACCATCCAGATCGGGCTTGCCGTTACCTTTGGAGCCGGCGTTGCGGGCGTCGCCTCGTCTGCCGTGCGCGGCGCCGCATCCCTCACGCTGTTCATTGGGTACGAGAAGGCAGATGGACACCCGCTTCCGCGACTGCGCGTAGGTGCAGACGTCGATGTCGATGTGATACTCCAGTTCGTTATGTTCAAGTGGACCACCAAGGCTTGGTCGGGATCGTGGCCCACACTCGCCGATTCGTGGAATATGTCGGTGAACAACGGCGACCAGTATGTACTCCAGCGCTCTGAGCTGGCCTTGGGTGGAGATACGCCTTATACGCTGAACGCCTGCTTCGGCTCGGGCGGCAACGCCGAGGCAGGTGGTGTGCCGCAATTTATCGCATCGGCCACCATCGTCACTAACGCCGAGCTGCTCGCACGCGCCGAGGTTAAGGCCACTGCCGTAAACGCCGCGCCTGTCGTGCGCGATTGGGATCAAGCGGTCACGCGCATTGAGCTCGAGGCGAATGCAGAAAGCGACGACACGGGACAGATCGAGCATTTCGTCCATGCACTGATAGAGAACGACGAAAACGCCGCGCCAATGTATAAGTACACCTATATCGGGCAGGCGACGAACGCCGTTGCGGACCCCAACGCCAATTCTGCTGGTGTATCGGAGGACGAGCGTGGCGGTATCAAACCATCGAGCGACAGTGTGCTGTTTTCCGGCGTGCTCAGCGAAGCTCACATGAAGCTGGCAATGATTGCCGGCGCAGAATGCCTGTTCCGTATCGCCTCGGTGCGCTACGGCGACAATGGCCGCTCGCGCCTGGTGGTGCACACAAAGGCAAACGGCACGTGGTCCGCTCCCATGCCCGTGGACTTTCCCCTTGGGTTTGGCGAGAACGACGTGGAGCGCGACAGCATATACGATTACGACTTCGACGTGGTGGAATATACGGACGGTAGAGGAAACCGGGACGCCTACGTGCTGCTGGTCTCGGGCGAGCGCCCCGCCGGCGACAACACCCTTTTCGATACGGCAAGCACAGCCGGCATACTGTCCGTTGTACGCCTGCGCATAAGTAATGACGAAATCCGCGTGGTGTCGCATACGTCATGGCGCAGCATCTCGCACGGCCGCCTGCAAGAGGATGGCTACCATTGCCTGCAGTGCCCGCGTATCACGGTGGGCAAGACGCTGGTCGACGGGCGCCTGTCGGGTGCCTACCTCCACCGCCGCGGAACCACCGCAGAAAAGGCACTCGGCAACGGGGCTGAGGTTGCGCTGGAGTGCTTTACCCTGTGGTCGGACGTTTCGGGCGACAGCCTGACGTTCCGCCAAGTTCTCCGCTTTCCGCAGGCACCTTCGAGTATCGAGCTGGGCGAGCCCGAAAACATCAACGGCAAAATGGTGGTGCCCGTTGCGTACGAGACCGCAGACGGTTGCGGCTGCGCATCGTACGCCGTGATCGGCCGGTCCATTGCGGGCTGGGGCGTTATGCCGCCGGACGCCGCGGTGCCCCGTGCGGTACCGTGGCCGCAGCACACGGGCTTTTTGGCAACCGTCAACGAGCAACTGCAGCATATTACTTGGACGCGAGGCGCATCGGCATTTGCAACGCGGCCCGTGGGCGCGGCAGGCTGTGGCCCGGCATCGTTTAGCGTGAGCAACAACGGCAGGTGCGTGCTCTATGTAGAGAACACCGATGGCAAGGTGGGACAAACCTACGACGAAGAAGGCAACCCGGTAGCAGTGATGGGCAAGCACTTCCGCATCTTCGCCAGCACCTTGGCAGGCGATCTGTTCACGGAGCCGTTCGTGATGTGCGAGCTGGACCATCCCGTCGATCAGATAACGGCATTTTTGACGTCGGGAGGCATTCTCTCCGCGCTCGCCACGCACATTGTGAGCGCGGAGCAGAGCGAGGCAGAGCTGCACGGCATCGAAGTGCCCTTGGTGGCGTGTGCCACTCCGACGGGCGCGGTCGCTACCTCGGGCGCGGTGGTGCCCGGAGCAGCAGGCGAGTCCTTCATGGTCACGGTGCGAAACGACGGCAACACTTTGCTGACCGCCGGCACGATCGATCTGTACCGAGAGGGCTCCAGCCAGCCGTTCTCCAGCGCATCCATCGGATTCGGAGCGAACGCACGCATGGCTTCGATCCACGATCCAGAGCTTGCCGAAGACGCTTCGGCCAACGACATGGCACACGTGAAGTACGCGCTCGAGACGCTGGGCGCATGTTTTGCAACGCACCCGCTGGTAGCCGACAACGGCAACGCCGTGCTGGCACCGGGTTGCACGGCACAGTTCCGCATGAGCTTCGCTATCCCCGAGAGTTGGAGCGACGAAGTGGGCAAACGCGTAACGCTGTATGCGAAGGCGCGTGACCTGGTGGCGCTCGATCCCGTAACGCTCAAGGAAATCCGACCGGGCGCAAACTCGGCGCTGGGTGCCGTACTGCACGAGCTTCATGTGCCCGACGCGGCATGCGAGCGCTCAGAAATTCAGGTCGGCGTATGCGATAGCGCGGATACGACAGGACTTCACGACGCCCCGATGCCGGCGGACGGCGATGGTGGCTCAAGTGGCGGCGGTACTGACGAGGGCGGCGGCTCCGGCGGAAGCAGCTCCGGCAGTGGCAAGGACCACGACAATAACAAGCGCTCCGGAAAAGCGGGCGCACTTGCGGGCACGGGCGATGTCAACGCTCCCCTTACGGCAGCCGCTGCAGCACTCGCCGCGGCAGGCGCCGGCCTCGTCGCCTACAGCGCCCGCCGCACGGCGCTCGAAACCGACACCGCCAATGAGGTCAATTCGGATAGGCCTCGCTAGCTCCTACTTACTTTTGTGAGAGGCGCCGACTCGGCTAATCGAACATCAAAATGGGCTGGTTCTGGATACCCAGAGCCGGCCCATTGCGCATTAGATGTCGTCTGAGGAGTCGAGTTCTGCCTCGAGCTTGGCACGGCGTCTTTTCGCCGTGAAAAACGTTGCACACAGGACAGCAAACGTGGCCGCGAAAATCGTCGCACCGCAGAACACGCCCGTGGCCAGGTTCGCCAACCAAAAGACGCTTTCGAGCGGTACGATCTGCGCCTCAGCGACACAGCGCATTGCGGCAATAACAAGCGCGAACGCGGCGCTTATGGAAACCATGTTCGCCATCGCCATGTGGACATAACAATTTCGATTCGCTATTCAAACTTACTCGGACAGAACCGACTCGGTTTTGTCCGAGTAAACTCGAGCATAAACTTGTTCATGCGATACAATTAACTCGGACAAAACCGAGTCGGAAGGAACCGAGTAAGTGGAATTCATTGGCAGGGAGCTTGAACTCGCCCGTATTAAGAAAACACTCAATGCGCCCGAGCAGCGCAATGTTCTCATTTACGGAAGGCGTCGCGTCGGCAAAAGTGAGCTCATCAAGCAGGCGCTAACCGATTTATCGGACGTCGCAACGATCTATTACGAGTGCCGCCAAACCTCCGAGGCAGACAACCTCGAGAGTCTGTCCGCCCTTGCTGCTGAAGCGCTAAGCTTTCCTCCGCTCGCCTTCACGGGCATCCGCGAGCTCATCGAATTTCTGTTTGCCCAAGCCAAAGACAAGAACATTACCCTCGTTCTCGACGAATACCCCTACTTGAGAGATGCGGTTAAAGGCTTAGACAGCATTCTCCAGACCTCAATCGACGCTCACAGGGAAGACTCACGTTTAAACATTGTCCTGTGCGGCTCCTATGTTGAGATTATGAAATCTCTCATCGAGCATGAAAGCCCCCTCTACGGGCGAATTGATCTCGCGCTTGAGCTTAAGCCCATGGATTACTTTGACGCTGCAAAGTTCTATCCCGCGTTCTCACCCGAGGACAAGGTGCGGCTCTATAGCGTTTTTGGCGGCATCCCCTTTTACAATCGCCTCATCGATCAGTCCCAAAGCGTACGCGACAATATCATCGAGCTCGTCACAGAACCTGGCGCCCGCTTAGAAAGCGAAGTACCGTCCTATCTCAACGCCGAGATCTCGAAGATGACCAACGCCAACGAAGTTTTCGGGGCTCTCGCACAAGGTTACTCCCGTTGGGGGGACGTGCTGGCACAGTCGCACGTCTCGAGCGGTCCGGCCATGGCAGACGTACTCGACAAGCTCATGTCACTCGAAATCGTCCAAAAGCGTGCACCCATCAACGACCCTACGAATAAGCGCAAGTCTGGCTACTTTGTGGTGGACCCACTTTCGCTCTTTTACTATCGCTACGTCTTCCGCAATGCTTCTGCGCGTCAGCTGCTCGACCCGGAAGTCTTCTATGATCGTCACGTCTCCCAAGACTTCGAGGAAAACTACACTCCACATATGTTCGAGGAGATCTGCCGTCAATACCTCGTACGGCAAAACAGGACTGGCAAGATCGAACCGGCTTTCGATGCCATAGGCAAGTACTGGTACGACGATCCCGCAAACAAAACGAGCGGCGAATTCGATGTGGTAACGCAAGACCCCGAGGGCTACGCATTCTACGAAGCAAAGTTCCGCAAATCCCCCGTCACGCAAAAAATGGTCGACGAGGAAATCACCCAAGTCGAGGCAACGGGGCTCAAATGCCATCGCTACGGATTCTTCTCCCGTTCGGGCTTCGAAGCTGACGAAAGCGATCGAACCGTCTTCATCGACCTGCCGCAGATGTTTGAATAGGACAGACCCCACCCGCATCCCAAGCATCCATTATCTAATCGAACTATTGTTCGATGGAATTCGTGTTGGTTGGAATCGCCCACGGCCTGGGCTATGCTACCTTGACTATCTATATGACTTAAACGCAGCAAAAGGAGCACCGAGAGAGCGAGTATGGCAAAAAACACCGCAAACTATGGTAACGACAGTATCCGCCAGCTCAAGGACGAGGAGCGCGTACGCCTGCGCCCCGCCGTCATCTTTGGCTCGGACGGACTCGATGGTTGCGCGCATGCCGCCTTCGAGATCCTGTCCAACGCCGTTGACGAAGCACGCCAGGGCTACGGCAAGCTCATCACCCTTACCGCCTTTCGCGATGGCTCCATTCAGGTAGAGGACAACGGCCGTGGCTGCCCGCTCGACTGGAACCCTTCCGAGAAGCGCTTTAACTGGGAGCTCGTCTTCTGCGAGCTCTACGCCGGCGGCAAGTACAACAACAACCAGGGCGGCGACTACGACTTCTCGCTCGGCACCAACGGCCTGGGCTCGTGCGCGACCCAGTACGCTTCCGAGTACATGGACGTCACCGTTTGGCGCGACGGTAACAAGTACTCTCTGCACTTTAAGAAAGGCAAGGTCGTCGGCGCCAAAAAGAAGGCACTCGAGATTGAGCCCAGCGACGAGGACCGCACCGGCACCACCATCAAGTGGCGCCCCGATCTTGAGGTCTTTACCTCGATCAGCATTCCCCACGACTGGTATCGCGAGACCATGCGCCGCCAGGCCGTGGTCAACGCCAACGTGACCTTCCGCCTGCGCATCGAGGACGACAACGGCGAGTTTTCCGAAGAGGATTTTTGCTACCCCAAGGGTATCGAGGACTACGTGCTCGAGAAGGTCGGTACCGACTACCTTACCGAACCCTTCTTTATCGAGGCCGACCGCCGCGGTCGCGATCGCGAGGACCTGCCCGACTACAACGTAAAGATCACCGCGTGCATGTGCTTCTCGCGCACCTTCATGATGCAGGAGTATTACCACAACTCATCGTGGCTCGAGAACGGCGGCTCGCCCGAGAAGGCCGCGCGCAGCGCTCTGACCAGCGCCATCGATGCCTATATTAAGCAACAGGGCAAGTACAACAAAAACGAGACCGGCATTAAGTGGCAAGACGTCCAGGACTGCCTGGTGCTGGTGACCAACTGCTTCTCCACCCAGACGTCCTACGAAAATCAGACTAAGAAGGCCATCAATAACCGCTTTATCCAGCAGGCCATGACGGCCTTCTTTAAGGAGCGCCTCTCGACTTACCTGATCGAGAACAAAGATGCTGCCAACAAGATCATGGAGCAGGTGCTCATCAACAAGCGTTCGCGCGAGAACGCCGAGAAGACGCGTCAGAGCATCAAGACCAACCTGCAGCAGAAGACCGACATGGCCAACCGCGTGCAAAAGTTCATCGACTGCCGCTCCAAGGACAAGAGCCGCCGCGAGATCTACATCGTAGAGGGCGACTCGGCAGCAGGCGCCATTCGCACCTCGCGCGATGCCGAGTTCCAAGGCGTTATGCCCGTCCGCGGTAAGATCCTCAACTGCCTGAAGGAGGATTATCCGCGCATCTTTAAGTCCGACATCATCATGGACCTCATGCGCGTGCTGGGCTGCGGCGTGGAGATCAAAGACAGGCGCATCAAGAACCTTGGCGCCTTTGACCTGGACAACCTCAACTGGAACAAGGTCATTATCTGTACGGACGCCGACGTCGACGGTTACCACATCCGTACGCTCGTGCTCACCATGCTCTACCGCCTGGTGCCCACACTTATCGACGAGGGCTACGTGTATATCGCCGAGTCGCCGCTCTACGAGATCAATTGCAAAGAGAAGACCTACTTTGCCTACACCGAGCTCGAGAAGAACGGCATCCTTAAAGAGATCGGCGACCAAAAGTGCTCCATCAACCGCTCCAAGGGTCTTGGTGAGAACGATCCGGACATGATGTGGCTCACCACCATGAACCCCGAGACGCGCCGCCTGATCAAGGTGGAGCCCGAGGACGTCACCAAGATGGAAACCATGTTCAACCTGTTGCTGGGCAACGACGAGGCGGGCCGTAAGCGCCACATCTCCGAGCACGGCAAGGAATACCTGGACCAGCTGGACCTGCAATAGCAGCAAATCGATACCGACGGCCCATAAGAAGTTCAAGAGGAAATCGTGGCAAAGAAAAAGACGAAGAACCAGCCAAAGAAAAAGCAGGTCAACGCCGAGAACGTCATCGGCCTGCACTCCGAGGTCACCGACCAGCCGATCACGCAGACGCTCGAGGTCAACTACATGCCCTACGCTATGAGCGTCAACGTCTCGCGTGCATTCCCCGAGATCGACGGCTTTAAGCCCTCGCACCGCAAGCTGCTCTACACCATGTACAAGATGGGTCTGCTCAAGGGCGAGCGCCAGAAGAGCGCCAACATCGTGGGCCAGACCATGAAGCTCAACCCGCACGGCGACGCCGCGATCTACGAGACGATGGTGCGTCTGGCCACCGGCAACGAGGCACTGCTCGCCCCCTTCGTGGAGTCGAAGGGCAACTTTGGCAAGTACTATTCGGGCGACCTGAGCTACGCCGCCTCGCGTTATACCGAGGCCAAGCTCTCCCCCATCAGCGCCGAGATCTTCAAGGACATCGACAAGGACCCGGTCGACTTCGTCGACAGCTACGACGGCGCCATGAAGGAGCCGCGCCTGCTGCCCACCACGTTCCCCAATATCCTCGTCTCGGCCAATAAGGGCATCGGCGTCGCCATGGCGTCCGACATCTGCGGCTTCAACCTCAACGAGGTCTGCACTGCCACGATGCACTACCTGCAGGATCCCGACTGCGACCTGCTCGAGTACATGCCCATGCCCGACTTCTCGACCGGCGGCGAGATCATCTACCGCCGCGAGGAGATGGAGAAGATCGTCGAGACCGGCCTTGGCAGCTTCCAGATTCGCTCCCGCTGGCGCTGGATTCCCGAAGAGCGCATCATCGAGGTGTACGAGATTCCCTACACCACCAAGACCGATGTCATCATCGAGCGCATCGTCAAGCTCTCCAAAGAGGGCAAAGTCAAAGAGATCGCCGACATCCGCGACGAGACCGACCTTTCGGGCCTGCGCATCGCCATCGACCTTAAGCGCGGTGTCGACCCCGACAAGCTCATGGCGAAGCTTTATCGCTCGACCACGCTGCAGGACTCGTTCTCGTGCAACTTCAACGTGCTCGTCGACGGCTATCCCCGTGTTATGGGCGTGCGCCAGATCCTGCGCGAGTGGGTCAAGTGGCGTATTGAGTCCACGCGTCGCCGCATTAACTTTGACCTGGGCAAAAAGTCCGAGCGCCTGCACCTGCTGCACGGCCTTGAGGCGATCCTGCTCGACATCGACAAGGCGATCGCCATCATCCGCGGCACCAAACTCGAGGCCGAGGTCGTGCCCAACCTTATGAAGGGCTTCGACATCGACGAGACCCAGGCCGAGTTTGTCGCCGAGCTCAAGCTCCGCAACATCAACGAGGAGTACATCCTCAACCGCACCAAGGACATCGCTAAGCTCGAGGGTGAGATTGCCGAGCTTGAGGAGATCCTTTCGAGCGAAGAGAACATCAAGAAGGTCATCAGCGACGAGCTGGCCGCGGTCAACAAGAAGTACGTGATGCCGCGCCGCACGGGCAGGATCGAGCCCCATGAGGTTATCGAGGTAAGCTTGGAGCCCGAGGTCGAGGAGTACCCGGTTACGATCATGCTCTCGCGCGATGGCTACCTCAAGAAGATGACGGACCGCGTGCTCAAGAAGGCGACCACGCTCAAGTACAAGGACGGCGACAAACCCTTTATCGAGTTCCCGTCCTCCAACACCCACGAGCTGCTGGTCTTTACCAACAAGAGCCAGGTGTACAAGTGCAAGGTCACGGCGTTTGAGGACACCAAGTCGGCACAGCTGGGCTCGTACCTGCCGACCGATCTTGAGATGGAACCCGACGAGAACGTCATCTGGGTCATCGACCCCGAGGACTACAAGGCCGACGTGCTGTTCGTCTTTGAGAACGGCCGCGTGGTGCGTGTCGCGCTTGCCGGATACGTTACCAAGACCAACCGCAAGCGCCTCAAAAACGCCATCTATGGTGGCAGCAAGCTGCTGTATGCCCAGGTGCTCAAGGAAGATCGCGACATCGCGCTGGTCTCGAGCGACTACCGTCTGATGAACTTCAACACGTCGCTGCTCAAGACCAAGACGACCACCAACACGCAGGGCGTCCAGGCCTTTACGGCCAAGAAGGGCCGCTCGGTCACCACCGTCGGCACGACCGAGGAAATCCTTGGCGCCGGCGTCTCGGCCGAGAAGTTCACCGCGCAGAGCCTGCCCTCCGCCGGCGCCCTCATGAAGGAAAATGACATGCCGAGTTTGTTTGACTAAAACAACGGCGACTAAACCGTCATGGTTTTACAAAGCAGCGGGGCCCGGAGCGCAGTAAACGCTGCGCCCCGGGCCCCATGCATTACACCAGCATCATCCCTATAGACAAAATGCCGCATAAAGCGGAACAGACATAAGCCCATCATTCATTCCAAAGGGCTTAGTCGATAGCCTGATAAGGCGCACGCCCGGATGGGTCTTTTTAAGTGAGGACAGACTTCGAGATCTTGTGTTCTCCCCCGCCTTGACTTCAATCGCAGACAAGCATCCCTGCTTCTCTACTACAAAGTCGATTTCCGCACGATTATCTCGCGCCCAATAATGCAGTGGATAACCCATGGCTGAAAGCTGTTGGGCAACGTAGTTTTCGGTAAGTGCACCCATGAATGTGCCGCCGATACCGGCAAGAATATCGGCGCGTTGAGCACCGGCCTTGGAGACCAGCAGCCCTGTATCCGCCTGATAGATTTTAAAAGCAGAAGGGTTAACGAAGGCCTCTAAAGGGCTTTCGATCTGCCCGACTAGGCTGCAGCGCGCCACCGTACCCGACAATACAAGCCAATCGAGAGCATCTCCAAAGAGAGACGCATTGCCCCCCGCTCGCACTACCTTGTATTGAAATTTACGATTCTCTTTGGCAAGCTGCTGTGGAATGGAATCGAAGCACGCACGCGTCTTTGCGCTCAAGCGTTCATCAGCATATTTATTGGTGTCGGCGGAATATCCGTCGAGAATAATCCGATGCTTTTCGGCCACATCAATGATTGACTGATCATCGATGTACGTTTGGACCGCCTCGGGCATTCCGCCAACAACAAGATACTGTCGATAGAGCCCAAGCGCCTTTTCATGAAGGCTTGGCGCAAGAGAACCCATTATCTCGAATGATGAGCGTATCTCGTCGACCAGCTGATCGTGCCCCATCGCCCAGAGAAACTCCTCGAAATCGAGTGGAGTCATCTCAATCAAGTCGGTCTTTCCGACGGGGAACGAATACGACTGATGGTTAATGGCAACCCCAAGAAGCGACCCGGCAGCCGCAACGTAATACTCGGGAGCATCTTCGCAAAAGTATTTAAGGGAAGTGAGCGCTTCCTCGCATGCCTGGATCTCGTCAATGAACAGTAAGGTTTTGCCAGGCACGATACGCTGTCCCGTACGAGCCTCGATCGCACGTACGATCGAATGAGGATCAAGACCGCCCGAAAAATCCGCTCGCGCCGACCGGTCGTTCTCAAGATTAACGTAGACAACCGATTCGAAAAGATCCTGGGCGTGCGTTCTGAGCAAATAGGTCTTGCCACACTGGCGCACGCCTTTGACCAGCAAAGGTTTTCTATCAGCTCTGTCTCGCCATTCCCTAAGGAGCTCGTCTGCCTTGCGACGCATACGTAACCTTCCCTCATGAACTTCTATTTGACAATATTTTAACGCGGATTAATTTGTTTTCAGTTATTTTTCTGCGTTTAAAAATTGCTCTATACGGCACTTGAGGGAATTCGCCCCTATCTCTCGGTAAGGACAGCAAGCATTTCCACCAACGCTGATTGCCATGCGTTCTTCTTGTCCTTAGGCGAGCTTGCGAGCGAGCTCTCGCACCTCTTTCAACTTGGGCGACGATGCCATGCTGTCGCGCTCGGTCATGCCACCAATCGTGACAATGCCCTGGTCCTCCCACTTGCAGTACGCGCAGGTTGACTTGTACATAGCGATCGCCGCATCATAGACACCCTCGCTGTGGCTATCGAGCAAAAGGGCCGTCTTGGTGAACGGGAAACCCGTGGCACCGAAGGCGTACAGGCGGTCGATGGCGGTCTTTTCCTGCGCAGTGATATCAAACCAGTAGATAGGCGAAGCGAAGACAACCATATCGGCGCCTTTCAGCGACTCGATCACGTCAGCCATGTCATCCTTCTGCACACAGGTGCCCTCATGGGTAAAGCAGTACTGACATCCCAGGCAACCAGCGATCTTCTTGCTGGCAACGCGGACGACCTCGACCGTATTGCCGCCCTCACGCGCGGTCTCGGCAAAGGCCTCGACCATGGTGTCGGTATTGGCGCCCTTACGCGGGCTACCACTCAATACAACGATATTCATAGGATTCCCTCTCCCTCATGCTGCAGGCGCGCAGCATGTTTTCTTGTAACCAAAACGAATGGTGTTAATCAATCGCCAGCAGGCCATATCTCTTGTTCAAGTTCCCTAAAGAAGCTCAAGACGATTGCGATTGCCTTATACAACGTCGAAAAACAAAGAGGGCCCATAGCAACGCCACCTACCTGAAATGACATGCGGTCAAGACGAGCTACGAGGATCGTGACGAGCCGATACCGCTCGCATACCCCCTTCGGAATAGGCGCTGAGCAGCTCCTGAGCGTGGGCAAACTCGGGCCCTCGCCTCCAACCGAGCAGGCGGTTGACCGCGAGATTTCCCTGGACGTTGTGGACGAAGAGCAGATAGGCGTCCTCGCGCGAAAGCCCAGTCTCCTCCATGATCGAGGGAACCATCTGCTCGGCGCCGCGCTCGACGACGCGCTGTGCCACCCGGGCGTACGCGTCGTCATCCGAGTAGAGCAGATAATAGTCATCGTTTGCCGGCGGACGCTGGCAGAGGGCACCCGCCTCCGTTCCCTCGAGCGGCGGCACCGCCGCCAAGGCCTCGTCGATAAGCGCGTCGAGCAGGGCGAACTTGTCCTCGTAGTGCAGATAGAACGTGCCACGGTTGATATCGGCGCGGCGGCAGACATCCGCTACCGTCATCTTCGCGAAGCCGACCTCGGCCAGCAGCGCGAAGAACGCCTCCCGTATGACCGAGAGTGTATAGCGTCGGCGACGATCGATCTTCCCCGCTTCCATTACCCCTCCAATTGCAACGCTCGACAATGCCCGGCAAACGCTCGTTTATCGACAGCAGGCCGAAGCTGTTCATTGCTCTTAAGCAAATCGACATGGATACTTTTTATAGACACCTGTTTATAATAGCTGAAAGAAGGTATCCAGTGACCCTGTACGAGCAGCTCGTTATCGAGCTCACCAACCGATCGTTTTCCCTTCATGCCGCCTACCGCAGCGGCAGCACGCCCTATGAGCTGAGTGACCGCGAGCCCGAGCCCTACGACCAGCAAATCGAGGACTTCGCCCGTATGATCGAAGAAGCCGATTGCGTGCTGGTGGGCGGGGCCTCCGGGCTCTCCGCGGCGGGCGGCGGCGACTTCTACTACGAGGACAACGCGACCTATCGCAAGCATTTCGGCAAATTCGCCGAGCGTTACGGTTTCAAGGGCGCTTTCGAGGGGTCGTTCTACCGCTGGCCCACCGCCGAGGCGCGCTGGGGATACCTCGCCACCTTCCTCGACACCACGCTCAACGCCCCGCTGCGCAAGCCCTACAAGGACCTCGACGCCATTCTCGCCGAGAAGGATTTCTTCGTGCTCACCACCAACCAGGACACGCAGTTTGTGAAGCTCTATCCCTGGGAGAAAGTGGCAGAGATCCAAGGCGACCACCGCTTCTTTCAGTGCTCCCGCTGTTGCACCGACGCGGTGTGGGATGCGGTCGAGCCGGTCTCCAACATGGTAGAGGCCATGGGAGACGGTCTGGAGGTTCCGCCAGAGCTCGTGCCGCGCTGCCCGCACTGCGGGGCAGAGGCGTTCCCCTGGGTTCGCGGCTACGGCAACTTCCTGCAGGGCGAACTCTACGAGGAGCAGTACCGCAAGGTGTCCGACTGGCTCGACGCGCACGCACGGCAGAGGATCCTCTTCCTCGAGCTGGGTGTGGGCCGCATGACGCCCGCGTTTATCCAGGAGCCGTTCTGGGCCCTCACGGCGCAGTTACCGCAGGCCAGCTACATCGCCGTAAACAACAAGACGCAGTTTCTCCCCCGCGCGATCGAGGATCGGGGGCTCGCCGTTCGCGCCGACATCGCCGACGTGCTCGCCGACGTGCGCAAGACGCTGGGGAGGTAGCGCATGGAGACGGCGAAAGCAGTTCGCATAGGCAGGGCGCTAGCCGAAGCGGATCTTGTCATCATCGGCGCTAGCAACGGACTCGACATGGCGGAGGGGTTCAACCTTTTCTGCGCCGATGCTCATTTCCAAGAGGCGTACGGGGACCTCGCCCAGGCAGACGGCATCGGCTGCATACTGCAGGGGCTCGCTTCCCCGGATGCCAGCGTGCGACGCCGATGGGCCGAGCGGTTCCATCAAAAGGAATATCTCGAATATGAGCCCAGCCCGCTCATGAACGGGCTGCGGCGTCTTACGGAGCACGCCGACACCTTCGTGGTCACGTGCAACATCGACGGGCACTTCGCGCGCGCTGGGTTCGACGAGAACCGCATTCTCGAGACGGAGGGGAACACGCGCACGTCGATCGACGAGCGGCGTCTCGACCATCCAGACGCCCTCGCCATAGCCCAGCTCGACGAGCTCGCGCGTCTTGTGCAAGCCCATCGCAACGGCAGGGTCGCCATCCTCGAACTTGGCGTAGGACTGCGCAACGGCGTCATAAAGCGCATGCTCGCCCAGATTGCGAACGCCTGCGAGCACGCCACCTACATCGTGTTCAACTACAGCCAGGCCATGGCGCCCGATGCATCGTGCGAGACGATTCTCGTTGACGGCGATATGGCCCCGGCTTTCGAGGAGATCGCCCGATGCCGCCCCTAGAAAGAGAAGTGATGAGGCTTCGAAGTCTTATCGACGATGCCGACGCCATCATCGTCGGCATCGGCTCGGGCATGTCAAGCGCCGCCGGGTTCAACCATTACAACCGCGCGGGCATGGCGCGCGCCGGAATGGCGGACTGGCAGCAAGCCTTTGGCTTCAAGAGCCTTTTCGACGGCTTCTACCACCTCTACCCCAGCCTCGAGCAGCAATGGGCATACTATGCGCGATACATCGACTTCATGCTGCGCGAGCTGGCCTCGCAGCCCTATCTCGACCTACGGTCCCTCATCGGCCATAAGGACTACTTCATCCTGAGCACCAATGTGGACACCCAAGTCGAGAAGACGTTTCCCACCGAGAGGATCTGCAACTATCAGGGAAGCTTCGCGCACCTTCAATGCAAGCAGCCATGCTGCGACGAGCTCTTCGATGCGAGCCCCTACGTCGAGCGCATGCTCGCGGGCATGGCGGGGTTCGAGATCCGCAGCGAGGATGTCCCCCGATGCCCGCATTGCGGCTGGCAGCTTGTGCCGTGGGTGCGCGACGACACGTTTCTGCAGGGTGCGGCATGGCGCGAGAGCCTCGGACGATACGAGCGCTTCGTGCGCGAGCGCAGCGATCGCCGCGTGCTGTTGCTGGAGCTCGGCGTGGGCGAGATGACCCCGGGCATCATCACGCTCCCGTTCTGGAGCATGGCCGCAAAGCTGCCGGATGCGCACCTTTTGAGCGTAAACATCTCGGGCGGCTCGGCTCCGCTGCAGCTTGGAAGCAAGGCAGGGGCGATCCAGGCCGATTTGGGCGCCCTGCTCTCGGCGGCGCGGGCAGGTGGCGAGTAACGCGGAGCGGTAGACGCGCAATGAGGTTTTAGTCGCAGCCTCCGAACGAGAGGGCTCGGAGGCTGGTATTCCTGAATCGCAGGTCACGATGGGTTATCGGAATCGCGAAGAGCGGATACCGCCAGTAAGCCCCCTTCGGAATAGGCGTTGAGCAGCTCCTGGGCATGGGCGAACTCGGGACCTCGTCTCCAGCCGAGCAGGCGGTTGACGGCCAGATTGCCCTGGACGTTGTGGACGAAGAGCAGGAAGGCGTCTTCGCGTGAAAGCCCTGTTTTCTCCATGACCCAGGGAACCATCTGCTCCGCTCCGCGTTCTATGACGCGCTGGGCTACGCGAGCGTATGCGTCGCTGTCCGAATAAAGCAGGCGATAATCGTCGTCTGCCGGCGGACGCTGGCAAAGCGTTGCCGATTCAACCCCCTCAAGCGGGGGAGCCGCTGCCAATGCCTCGTCGATAAGCGCATCGAGCAGCGCGTACTTATCCTCGTAATGCAGATAGAACGTTCCCCGGTTGATCTCGGCGCGGCGGCAGATGTCCGCCACCGTCATCTTCGCGAAGCCGACCTCGGCCAGCAGCGCGAAGAACGCCTCCTGTATGACCGAGAGGGTGTAGCGCCGCCGGCGGTCGATCTTGGTTTCTCCCATCGCCTCTCCAATCTGAGTCGTTTGACAATGTCCAGTAGCTGTTCGTTTATCGACAGGTGCACGCGTTTGTTCATTGCCCCTGCGAAAATCAACAAGGATACTGTTTATAGACACCTGTTTTTTATAGCTGAAAGGGAGCACGGATGACCCTGTGCGAGAAGCTCGGCATCGGGCTTGTCAGCCGATCGTTTTCCCATCGGGCCGTCTATCGAAACGGCGGCACGTCATACGATTTGAGCGATTGCGAGCCTGCTGCTTGCAAGCAAGATATCGAGGCTTTTGCCCGAAAGGTGGGGGAAGCTGATTGCGTGTTTACGGGAGAGGCAGGTAGGCAGGCGTTATGAGCATCTGCATCAAAAATCAGATTCAGAATATGAATATCGTCATCGGCTGCACGGTGGGGTGTCCATATTGCTATGCCCGTAACAATGTGAAACGTTGGCATATGATTGACGACTTCGCTGATCCTGCGTTCTTCCCGAGCAAGCTCAAGATGATGGAAAAGAAACGCCCGCAGAACTTTCTCCTTACCGGCATGAGCGATCTCTCCGGGTGGAAGCTGGAATGGCGAGACGAGGTACTTGCAAAGATCCATGAGAATCCACAGCATCAGTTCCTGTTCCTGACCAAGAGACCCGATTTGCTGGATTTAGATACCGACCTGGAAAACGCATGGTTCGGCGTTACGGTGACGAGGAAAGCGGAGCTGTGGCGTATCGACGCCCTTCGGAAAAACGTCAAAGCAAATCACTTCTTCGTTACTTTTGAGCCGCTATTCGACGATCCCGGTACGGTCGACCTTTCCGGAATCAACTGGATCGTCGTCGGTACCATGACCGGGGCGCAGAGCAGGAAGGTTCATACGGAACCGGAGTGGGCATGGTCTTTGACGGACCAGGCGCACGCGCTTGGCATTCCAATGTTTATGAAGGAAGACCTCGTCTCTGTCATAGGGGACGAAAACATGATTCAGGAATTGCCGGAAGAATTCGAAAGAGTGCTGGAGGTGCAGAGAACATGGCAGAAGTGATCGATGGAATCCTCATCAATGAGGTGGAAGCAAAGAACATCATGACCAAGTCCAGCCTGCCGGTAGGCGGCTACTCGGTCAATCCCTATGTAGGCTGCACGCATGCCTGCAAGTATTGCTATGCCTCCTTTATGAAGCGCTTTACCGGACACAAGGAGGAATGGGGCACCTTTCTTGATGTGAAGCATTGGCCGGAAATCAAGAATCCGAAGAAATACGCTGGACAGCGGGTGGTTATCGGTTCTGTGACGGATGGCTACAATCCACAGGAGGAGCGATTCGGGAATACCAAGAAACTCCTGGAGCAGCTGATTGGCAGCGATGCAGATATTCTGATCTGCACAAAGTCCGATCTTGTGGTACGGGATATCGATCTGCTGAAGAGGCTTGGACGAGTGACCGTTTCATGGTCGATCAACACGCTGGATGAGAACTTCAAGAACGATATGGACTCCGCGTCGAGCATCGAGCGTCGTATCGCTGCTATGAAGCAGGTGTATGACGAAGGTATCCGTACGGTCTGCTTCGTGTCCCCGGTATTTCCCGGCATCACGGATTTTGAGATGATTTTTGAGCGAGTAAAAGATCGGTGCGATTTGTTTTGGCTCGAAAATCTCAATCTTCGGGGTGGTTTCAAAAAAGCGATCCTGGATTATATCGCCGAGAAACATCCCAATCTCGTACCGCTTTACGATGAGATCTATAACAAGCGCAACCGTAGCTATTTTGAAGCGCTTGAAGTAAAAGCCGAGGAAATGGCCAAGAAGTACGATTGCCCCTTTGTGGACAACGAAATGCCTTATGGCAGAGTCCCCCAGGGGCATCCGGTGATCGTGGACTACTTCTATCACGAGGAAGTCCGAGGGTCAGATAATAGCGGAAAAAGAAATCGTTAAACGGAAACCGACGACGATTCGCTCGAGCGATTAGCGTCCACGCGTGGCTTCTGCCGATTGGCGCAACGGGCGACGGATTAAGGGACCGCTCGGGCGGATGATCCCGCTGCAGTACAGGCGGTCGCTCAATTTAGCGGCATGAGCGTTTTCGCACGGAAAACCAGTACCCCCTGTGCCGAGTTTAATCGTAGCGAATACAATGGGCACTGAGCATCAATCGAAAGTAGTCAAGAGCCTTTTCGACGGCTTCTACCACCTCTACCCCAGCCTCGAGCAGCAATGGGCATACTATGCGCGATACATCGACTTCATGCTGCGCGAGCTGGCCTCGCAGCCCTATCTCGACCTACGGTCCCTCATCGGCCATAAGGACTACTTCATCCTGAGCACCAATGTGGACACCCAAGTCGAGAAGACGTTTCCCACCGAGAGGATCTGCAACTATCAGGGAAGCTTCGCGCACCTTCAATGCAAGCAGCCATGCTGCGACGAGCTCTTCGATGCGAGCCCCTACGTCGAGCGCATGCTCGCGGGCATGGCGGGGTTCGAGGTCCGCAGCGAGGACGTCCCCCGATGCCCGCACTGCGGCTGGCAGCTCGTGCCGTGGGTGCGCGACGACACGTTTCTGCAGGGTGCGGCATGGCGCGAGAGCCTCGGACGATACGAGCGCTTCGTGCGCGAGCGCAGCGATCGCCGCGTGCTGTTGCTGGAGCTCGGCGTGGGCGAGATGACCCCGGGCATCATCACGCTCCCGTTCTGGAGCATGGCCGCAAAGCTGCCGGATGCGCACCTTTTGAGCGTAAACATCTCGGGCGGCTCGGCTCCGCTGCAGCTTGGAAGCAAGGCAGGGGCGATCCAGGCCGATTTGGGCGCACTGCTCTCGGTGGCGCGGACGGCGAAGGTATTTAAGCCTCCTTGTTAGTCTCTTTGAGATATTCCCCGTTGTCCACAGACTCCAACCACTCGTTGGAGGCTTCCTCGCCCAGAACCTCCAACGCGAGATGTGAGAACCAGCTGTCGGGTGCGGCTCCGTGCCAGTGCTTCACCCCTGGGGCAATGTTGACCACGTCGCCAGGGTGCAGTTTCTGCGCCGGCTTACCCCATTCCTGGTAAAACCCTCGACCAGTCACAGCATGCCGGCAGCGAGGTCAATGCGCATTCGCTCATGCTACAATCCAACCACCAGAGATGAAAACACAGTCCCCGTCGGGTAGTCGTGGGCGTGCGGGAGTCCGCATCAGTAACCTGCCTCCTTGGTTGTCCCTTCTCTGCATGGTCATCTACATAAAGGAGGAACCAACCATGCAGATCAGCGTGTCATCCACCCTGACCGTATATCATGACGGCCAATTCTGGGTCGGGCTGGCGGAGCATGTCGAGGACGGCAGATACGGCGCCGCCCGCATCGTCTTCGGCGCGGAACCGTCCGATGAGGAAATCCTGCAATTCGTTACAAGCAAATGGGCGAAGCTCGCGTTCTTCGGTGACGAGGCCACGGAAACAAGCAAGCCCGCGAAGAATCCCAAGCGACGCGCTCGCGAGGCAGCGAAAGCCCTTAAGCGGCCCGCGGTGAGCACCAAGGCACAACAGGCGCTCGCAGCACAGCGGGAAGCGATGAAGCGGGAGTCGGCTCAAGCAAGAAGCCAGCGTCGCGCGGATGAGGTGGAGGCGCGCTTCGAGCAGCGAAAGCTGAAGCGCAAGCAGAAGCATCGCGGGCATTGATCGCCATGTGCAGCAAGGCAAACCATATACAGCAGTGGGGCCAGTTCCACTTGAAGCCGACGCCGCGTAGACGCTAATGGTGACGGCTATGCACGGGCACGGGCGAGCCACTGCACTTCACAGCTTGTTTCTCAAGTTTCTCAAGCATTTGGGACGCACACGCGGCGTTCAAAAATGCGGAGCGACTCCGCATGGCTCGAGACTGAGCCGAGGTGCCCTACTTCTCGCCCTCCAGCAGCCCCACGATACGGTCGATGTCGACGGCGAAGCGGGGCCTTCCCTCGCGCTCGTAGCGGTCGAGGTACGCCTGGCACTCGGAGACAATGCGCTTGGTGTTGCCGTCGATGATGCGCTGGAGCGTCTCGTAGTAGGCCGAGCCCTCGGTCCTGAAGCGGCGCTGGTAGGACTTGGTTATGGGGAACATCTTGATGTAGTGGATGCTGTGGCGACAGCCGGGGCGCGTCGTGGGGCGGGGTGGCAACGCAAAGTACTGGTCTTTGGGCACGTTGGGGGCGATGTTGGAATGCAGCGGCACGGCGAAGTCCCTGCGCTTTCCGCGGAAACGCAGCCTCACCACCACGATGCAGGGGAGATTGTGCTTAAGCATGAGCTCGCGGTCGCCCTCGACGAGGTCGAAGAAGTCCTGGGAGATGGATACGACCCTCACCGGTTGCGCCTCTTCATACGAAGTGGGGCCCGCATCGCTGCAGGCCCCTACAGGTGGGCGATATTCTACGCCTTGCGGCACCCCGTCGCCCACGGAGGTTAAACGTACACGTAAGCCGTACTCTGAAAGCCGCGGCTTCCGGCAAGCAGTTTATACCACGAAAGGTCGCTTTCAACGCGCATAGCTCGCAAAATAACACTCGCTAGGCCGTCGCCCCTGGCCGTTACCCTCCAATCTTCATTGGAGTCAGCAGGTCAATTCATATAGTTATGGGGGTGTATCCTAAAGGAAATCAAATTAATACCCCCATAACTAAGGAATTTTCTATTCCCACTCAATGACTAGAGCCCTGGTGTAATTGGCTGGATCACCGTTCCGGGAACCGGTATCGACCTACCTGTCCGCCAAGCTCCTTCTTCAGCTCCAGCCTAGTATCTGATTCGCGCCGTTATAAGCGAAAACCGAAGAGATGCGTCTTAGCCAAGAAAAGAAGGTTAGCCTCATCTTACTGCATGATTCGTGTGTTATAGTTAGATGGCTCTAACTGTTTGGGGGCGACAGCCATGCACGAACGTGAGGGTTTCTGGGACAAGAACGCCGGTCGGTATGACCGTTTCATGCGAAACGACCGGGCGGCGTATGAGAAGATGTATGGGCTGATCCGGCCGGTGGTGAAAGCAAAGACCGTGCTGGAGGTTGCTACCGGCACGGGGCTTATCGCAAAGAGCGTCGTGGATGCGGCGGCGCGCATCGAGGCTACGGACGCCTCTGCAAAGATGATCCTTGAAGCAAAGCGGGACAATCAATCCGCAAAGCTGCACTTTTCCGTACAAGATATGTTCCGCCTGCCCTATGCACAGAAGTCCTTCGAAGTGGTGATCGTGTCCAACGCACTTCACATAGTGCCGCATCCGGAAAAGGCCCTGCACGAAATCAGGCGGGTGCTGAAGGACGACGGCGTGCTCATCGCGCCAACCTTCACCCACGCGGGGAACTCGGTTTCCGGCAAGGCAAAAGCCTTTTTCATGAGTATGGCGGGATTCCCCCTCCACAGCAGATGGACAAGCGAGGAATACCTGCGTTTCCTGCGTCAAAACGGCTGGGCGGTGCGGAAAAGCGCGGTGCTGAAGGCCTCGTTCCCGTTGACCTATGCGGAATGCACGAAATCGGAGGGGCCAGATGTCGTTCTTTGAAAACACCCGCAAGCCCGTGGGCCTCGGCGGAAAACTTATGGTTGCCATGATGAATCTGGGCCACAGCCCTGTGGCGCGGTGGGGACTTCGATTTCTACGACTTGCGCCAAATGCCAAGGTGCTGGATTGCGGCTGCGGCGGCGGGGCGAACATAAAACGGCTGCTGAAAAAATGCCCGCATGGCGTCGTCAAGGGCGTCGACTATTCGCCCGTCAGCGTGGAGAAGACTAGAAAGCTCAACCGAATTGCAATTCAGGAGGGGCGTTGCGCCGTTCTGCAAGGCAGTGTGGCGGATATGGTGTTTGAGGATAGCTACTTCGATGCCGCCACGGCCTTTGAGACCGTCTATTTTTGGCCTGATTTGCCCCGATGCTTCCGTGAGGTCTGGCGGACGCTGAAGCCAGGCGGGACAATTCTTATCTGCAACGAGAGCAATGGCGATACGGACAAGGACGAGAGGTGGACGCAGATCATCGGCGGCATGACCATCTACAAGGACATTGAATTAAAGGCATGTCTGGAGCAGGCGGGTTTTCACGAGGTGCAGATACACAAAAAGAAAAAGTGGCTCTGCGTCACGGCGCGGAAGTAGGGGTATCAAGCACGGGCATTTTTGCATCCATCCTGCACATGGCGATAGGCATGACGGTCATAGCGGCTATGCTGGCGGCAATTATGACAGTTTTTATTCACTGAGGAAGAAACCTATGAAATGTAAAATTGAGAAAAACACCGTGCAGGAGACGCTGATCCTCCCGCTGTATTCCCGGAAGCTGTGTACGGAGTTGTACCCGAACCTTTACAGGGATGAAACAGCGGTTCGTCTGCTCGACCAGATCGACTACGACTTTTCAGAGGCAGAGAAAAACTCCCGCAGCCTGATGCAGCGCTTTGGTGCGCTGGAGGTGGCCACACGGCAGAGTGATCTTGCTTTCGAGGTGCGGGATTACCTGAAAGGCCACCCCAATGCGGCGGTGGTCAATCTGGGCTGCGGGCTGGACAACACCGGCAGAACCTGCGACAACGGTAGATGCAAGATCTACAATCTGGACTTCCCGGATGTGATTGCCTTGCGGCAGCAGCTACTGCCCGCCGGGGATCGAGAACAAAATATCCCCTGCGACCTGAAAGACACCGCATGGTTTAGCAAAATCGATGCCTCCCGCGGGGCGGTGTTCTTTGCCTCCGGGGTGTTCTATTACTTTCTGACCCAGCAGGTCCGGGAACTGGTGCGGGGGATGGCGGACGCTTTCCCCGGCAGTGTGCTGGTCTTTGATGCTGCCAATCGGACGGCGGTAAAGATGATCGCAAAAACATGGCTTAAGACTGCAAAAATCAAGGATGTGGGGGCATATTTTGCGGTTTCGGATGCCGCCAAGGAAATCGGCACGTGGGACAGCCGTCTGCAGGTCACAAGTCGCGGCTATATGCTGGGCTACAACGATTTGAGAGACTCTTCTGTCAGCTGCTTTTTCCGGTTTCTCGCAAGGGTCGGTGACAACGGGATGAAAATGCAAATCGTGAAAATAAGATTTTGAGAGGCGAAAACGAAGCGCATTCACTTTGACGTCGAAGAAGACGGCTTTTACGGCGCATATTGGGCGTGCAAGGACACGCATACAGCAGCGGGCACGGATTCAATTGAAACCGTGCCCGCTATCTGATACTATATTATTTTATCGAACGTATGTTCTATTCCCACTCAATCGTCGCGGGCGGCTTGGACGTGATGTCGTAGCACACGCGGTTGGCGCCGGGAACCTCGGCAACGATGCGGCCGGAGATGCGGGCCAGCACGTCGTAGGGCAGCTTGGCCCAGTCGGCGGTCATGGCATCGCTGGACTCGACGGCGCGCAGGATGATCGGGCGCTGATAGGTGCGCTCGTCGCCCATAACGCCAACGGACTTAATATCGGGCAGGACCGCGAAATACTGCCAGCAGCTGTGCTCGGAGTTGCGCTCGCCGGTCTGCTCAAACAGGCGCTGGTTGTAGGCGTCGAGCTCCTCGCGCACGATAGCGTCGGCGTTCTTGAGGATCTCGAGCTTCTCCTTGTCGACCGCACCGATGATGCGGATGGCAAGACCCGGGCCCGGGAAAGGCTGACGGAACACGATGTGACCCGGCAGACCCAGCGCCAGACCAAGCGCGCGGACCTCGTCCTTAAAGAAGTGGTCGAGCGGCTCAATGAGGTCGAAGTGCACGCCCTCGGGGAACGGGATCAGGTTGTGATGGCTCTTGATGGTGGCCGTCTTGCCGCCCGTCTTGCGAGCGCCGGACTCGATGATGTCGGGGTAGATGGTGCCCTGAGCCAGGTACTTCACGGGTTTACCATCGGTCTCAAGCTGCTGAGCAACCGCGAAGAACTCTTTCCAGAACTGCGTACCGATGATGCGGCGCTTCTCCTCGGGCTCGGTCACGCCGGCCAGAAGCTCGGCATAACGGTCCTCGGCGTGGACGTGGATAAAGTCGACGTCAAACTGCTTGGTGAAGACCTCCTCCACCTGCTCGGGCTCGCCCTTGCGCAGCAGACCGTGGTTGATGAACACGCAGGTCATCTGCTTGCCTACGGCGCGGGCGCCAAGAGCTGCCACGACGGAGGAGTCGACGCCGCCGGACAGGGCCAGAATCACGCGGTCGTTGCCGACCTTCTCGCGGAACTCGGCCGTCATGGTCTCGACCAGGTTGTCCATGCTCCAGTTGGGCTCCAGGCCGCAGATCTCAAACAGGAAGTTGCTCAGCAGCTGCTGACCGTACTCGGAATGCTTGACCTCGGGGTGGAACTGCGTGGTGAAGATCTTGCGCTCGACGCACTCCATGGCGGCAACCGGGCACACGTCGGTGCTGGCGGTAACGGTAAAGCCCTCGGGCACCTCGGACACGGCATCGCGGTGGCTCATCCACACGGTCTGCTCCATGGGCGTGGAGTTAAAGAGCTTGGCGCCTGCCGTGCGCGTGATGGTGGCGCGGCCATACTCGCCCACCTCGGAGTGGCCGACCTTGCCACCGAGCGTCACGGCCGTGATCTGATGACCGTAGCAGAAGCCCAGGACGGGAAGGCCCAGGTCAAAGATGGCGGGGTCGATGGACGGAGCGTCCTCGGCATACACAGAAGCCGGGCCGCCGGAAAGGATGAGTGCAGAGGCGTTCATCTCGCGAATCTCGTCGGCCGAGATGTCGCAGGGAACGATCTCGGAATACACGTTGAGGTCGCGGACGCGACGGGCAATGAGCTGACCGTACTGCGCACCAAAGTCGAGTACGAGGACCTTTGCGGAAGCCTTTTGATCCATGGTTTCCCCCTCTTGTTGGCGGGGAGCCGATGCTCACCCGCGTGAATGAACGAAATAGCTTTCATAGTGTACACGTTATATGGGGTTTCTCGTCCCTCGCAACCATCAGCGCACGGCAAACGCACGACCTGGACCCCTATTTGACGGCAATTGAAGTGTTACCGAACGTTACAGATGATGTAATACGCTTGAACATTGGACGCCCTGTGCCACAATACTGCCGAACGACTCCGCCTCTGCGGCGGCAAATACGATAGGAATACCAGCATGAAGCGCATCCTTCTCATCGCCACGGGCGGCACCATCGCATCGACCGAGGACGGCAACGGCCTCTCCCCCGCCCTGACCGGTGAGGAGCTCGCCCAGAGCGTCCCCGAGATCTCGGGCCTCTGCGAGCTCGACGTGATGCAGCCCATGAACATCGACAGTACCAATATGCGCCCGAGCGACTGGATGCGCATCCGCGATGTCATCGTCGAAGGCTATGCCGATCACGACGGCTTTGTGGTCCTGCACGGCACCGACACCATGAGCTACACCGCGGCAGCGCTTTCCTACCTGATTCAGGACAGCCCCAAGCCCATCGTGCTCACCGGCTCGCAAAAGCCCATGGGCAATCCCTTTACCGACGCCAAGCTCAATCTGTACCAGAGCCTGCTCTATGCGCTCGACGAGCATTCGCACGATGTTTCAATCGTGTTTGGCGGCGTCGCTATTGCCGGTACGCGCGCCCGCAAGCAGCGCACCATGAGCTTTAACGCGTTTATTAGCGTCAACTATCCGCCCATCGCCTACATCCGCAACGACCGCATCGTGCGCAACGGGCTTCACGGCACGCATCAGGGCGAAAACCCGGTGCGTTTCTACGACAGCATCGACCCGCGCGTATTTGTACTCAAGCTCACGCCCGGCGTAAACCCGGGCATCCTCGACGCCCTTGCCGATAGCTACGATGCCGTAATCCTGGAGACCTTCGGCATTGGCGGCATTCCCGAGTTTGGCGAGTCCGGCGAGTCATTCCAGGAGGCGATTTTCCGCTGGGTCGATTCGGGTCGTACCGTCGTTATGACCACGCAGGTCCCCGAAGAGGGCCTCGATCTGGGCGTTTATGAGGTCGGCCGTGCTTACGCCGATCATCCGGGCATTCTGCGCGGCGATGACATGACCACCGAGACGCTCGTGGCCAAAACCATGTGGGCACTCGGCCAGTCACGTGATGCGGCCGAGATTCAGCGCCTGTTCTACAGCCAAGTCAACCACGACCGCATCCCGATGGCGTAATTCAGTTATCGACGGGTATCCCCTATTCGATCCCCTCGAGAAGCTCTGACACCGTCATGCCGAGTGCGGGCGCGATCTTAAATAGAACCTTGAGCGTGAAATTTGCCGTCCCATCTTCGATTCGGTCGAGGTAGGGTCGGCTGATTCCTGTCGCCACACAAAAATCAACCTTGGAGATACCAAGGTCCCTGCGTGTCTCTTCGACCCGCCTGCCAAGAATCTGTTTCGCACGTTCGTCCATGCAGCCGAGTTTGAAATGGAGCTGAACAAAAACGTAAACTATAGTTTACGTTTTGCCGAATACACAGGAGTTTTCTATGTCGGGTTCTTCGGTCCGCATGTACCGAGCCACGCTTCGCACAAACAGCGCACCGCCCAAGCTCGTCGTCGTTGAAGCCGAATGCCTTTCGCCCGATGAGCGCACAGCATTTGCATTGCTATCAAGTCGCGTCGCCGCCGTTCTGGTCCCTTGCCCGGCGCAAGGTGAACTTGCCATCCAATGCCAAACGCACAGCTGCCCGCTCAATCAGGCTGCCGTAATCGCAACCAGCCAACGCGGCCTGCCGCTCCTTCTAGAAGCCGGCATCGCACTCGCCCTTCGTGGCGCCGGATACGAAAACGAGACCGCCGCCGACATGGTCTTTAAACCACGATCGAGCGGCGGCCTCGCAGCAGCCATTGAATATGCGTGCAGGCTCGTTGCCTAAAAGGACAAGCTAAAAGCCCAAGCCAAAACCCGTTCCGGTAATCGCCGAGTACATAAAGTAAACGTTGATCACGTTGAGGAACACACCCGTGATGCAACCGTTGCGCAGGTAGCGCTCGCACGTAAGACGTGCCATCACAGCGGAGTCTTCGTTGTTCTTTGCTTGACGACCGGCAGTAAAATACGTCGCCACGCTCAGCAGCAGGTTGAGCACCGGCAGTGCCAGCAGCTCGTAGCTCTTGCCCCAGCGCGTCACCTCGCCGGCGGCGTTAAACTTCGTTGCCACCTCGGGACCAATGTTGGGGATCACAAACGCCGCTACCACCAGCGGAAGCACCGCAAGCACCAGCAGCGCGATACCCATGTAGCCGGCTTTTTTACCATATTTAAACATGCACGTCGTCCTTACACGTTAAAGCGGAAGTGCACGACGTCGCCATCGGCCATGACATAGTCCTTGCCCTCAATACGCAGCTTGCCAGCGGCTTTGGCGCCCTGCTCGCCGCCGAGCTCGATGTAGTCGTCATAGCCAATGACCTCGGCCTTAATAAAGCCGCGCTCAAAGTCGGTGTGGATGACACCGGCGGCCTGCGGGGCGGTCGCGCCCTGACGCACTGTCCAGGCCTTGACCTCCATCTCGCCGGCCGTAAAGAACGACTGCAGGCCGAGCAGCTTGTAGGCTGCCTGCGCGAGCACGTCCAGACCGGGCTGCTCCAAGCCCAGGCTCTCCAGGTAGTCGGCGGCGTCCTCGGGATCGAGCTCGGAAAGCTCGGCCTCGATCTTGGCGCAGATGGGCAGCGGCTTGACGCCGTCGATGGGCGCCAGGTCGTCGTTGAGCATATCCTCGTCCACGTTGGCCACATACAGGATGGGCTTCATGGTGAGCAGGAACAGGCCCTTGGCGGCGGCACGCTCCTCGTCGGTCATCTCCATGGATGCGGCGCGCTTGCCCTCGTTGAGCCAGACAAGCAGGCGCTTGGCCACCTCAAACTTGGGCATGAGCTCCTTGTCGCGCTTGGCCTCCTTCTCGAGCTTGGGCAGCTGCTTCTCGAGCGTGCCCATGTCGGCCAGGATGAGCTCGGTCATGATGGTGTCGGCATCGCCGGCGGGATCGACGAACTCGCCCGTGCGGCCCACCTCACGCATGACGTTGGGGTCCTTAAAGTAGCGCACGACCTCGCAGATGGCATCGGTCTCGCGGATGTTTGCCAAGAACTGGTTGCCCAGACCCTCGCCCTCGTTAGCGCCCTTCACCAGACCTGCGATGTCGACGAACTCGACCGTAGCCGGCACAATGCGGCCCGGGTTGACGATGTCGGCGAGCTTTTGCAGGCGGCTATCGGGCACGTCGACGATACCCACGTTGGGGTCGATCGTGGCGAACGGGTAGTTGGCGGCAAGGCCGGTCTTTTTGGTAAGCGCGGTGAACAGCGTCGACTTGCCCACGTTGGGCAGGCCCACGATACCGATGGAAAGGGACACGACAGCTCCTTTTGGTACAGGTACTTCAAACTGCATAAGTATAGCGCCGCCGCAGCATCCGGGCGAATCCGGACACCACGACGGCGCAAATGAAGCAGAGATGCGTGAGGGTTCGAGACAGTAGTCCTTACTTAAGCTCGGGCCAGAAATCCTTGTTGGCCTCGATGAGCTCGTCCAGGATCTGCTTGGCAACGCTCGCCGAAGGAATGGTCTTGGAGAGCGTGAGTGCCTGCCAGAGCTTCTGGTAGCTGCCCTCGACCCAAGCCTGGACAACGAGCTTCTCGACGGAAACCTGCTGCTCCATCAGGCCCTTCTGGAACTGCGGGATCGGGCCCTGGCAGATCTTCTCAAAGCCGTTGGAACCGACGATGCAAGGAACCTCGACCATGGCCGTCGGGTCGAAGTTGGGCACAGCGCCATCGTTGGGGACGATCAGCAGGAAGCGCTCGAGCGTATTCTCGGCCAGTGCGCAGGCAAGGTCGACGATGTAGTTGGCATGTACATCTGGCTCAAAGCCGCCGTCTTTGGCCGTACCCTTGGCGATGATGTCGCGGCAAGCGCCAAAGACCTTCTTCTCGCGGCCGTCCATAACCTCATTGGCGCGAGTATAGTTGGGGTCGGACGTCTCGACGACATAGTCCGGGTACAGGTAATACTTGAGGTAAGTATTGGGAATCGTCTCGGGATCGACAGCATAGACATCCTTGGCCTTGCCGAAGGTGTGAATCCAGCTCTCCTCGACATGCTGCTCCTTACCGGCCTCGTGCTCGATGCCGTCCAGGTAGCCGTTCTTAGCCATGTGCTCCTTAATCTGCGGCATAAGGTCGTTGCCGTCCTTGTCGTAGATTTTGCTCCACCAACCAAAGTGGTTGAGGCCGTAGTAGCTATACTGCAGCTCGCGACGATCCTTGATGCCGCACATACGGCTCATCTTATCCATAAGGTCGATCGGCATGTCGCAGATGTTGATGATGCGGCTGTTGGGGCGCAGCACGCGGCAGGCCTCGGCGACGATGGCCGCGGGGTTGGAGTAGTTGAGCATCCAGGCGTTGGGGCTGTACTTCTCCATGTAGTCGAGGATCTCGATGACGCCACCAATGGAGCGCATGCCGTAGGCGATACCGCCGGCGCCGCAGGTCTCTTGGCCAACGCAGCCGTACTTGAGAGGAATCTTCTCGTCGAGCTCACGCATAGCGTACAGGCCAACGCGGATGTGAGCAAGGACGAAGTCGGTCCCGGTGAATGCTGTTTCGGGGTCGGTGGTGTAGTTGAACTCAACCTCGGGGGCGTTCTCGTGGAAGTAGATCTCGCAGGCCTTGGCCACGGTCTCCTGGCGCTCGGCGTTGTTGTCGTAGAAGGTCACCTTGTTGACCGGGAAGCGGTCGCGCTCCTCAAGCAGCATCAGGGCAATGCCCGGAGTGAAGGTAGAGCCACCGCCGGCAATGGTCACGGCATAGTTTTTCTTGGACATGATGTCCTCCTCATTCTGGCCGCTTGCTCAATCCATCCCCGCACGCGGCCTGTACGGTTTGGAATTGTTACCTAGAAGTGGAGTTTTTTATCTCTAGAATCGGCCTTGCGGTGCATACCGGCTCTGCAAGGCCGATTGTTTCGATGGACGATGGTTTACAGAAGACTCTCGAACTTCAGAAGACTCTCGAACTTCTCGCGAACCTGCGGGACGGTAAGGCCGATGATGACCTGGATTGACTGACCTTGGACCACCAAGCCATGCGTACCGATCGCCTTGAAGGAAGCCTCGGGTGCAACGACGCTCTTGTCCTTGACGTTAACGCGCAGACGGGTAGCGCAGTTAGTTACATCGATGATGTTATCCGTGCCACCGAGTAGATCGAGGATGTTCTCGGCAAGCACCAAGCGCTCATCATCTTTACTCTGGGCGACCGATTTGCCAGCAGCAGCGCCCTGCTTTTGCTTGTAGTCGGCCTTGGACTTGAGCTCGACCTCAACATCGTCATCCTCGCGACCGGGGGTCTTAAAGTCGAACTTGACGATCAGGAAACGGAAGACCACGACCCAAAGGGCGGTAAAGCACAGACCGACAAGGATGGAGATGGTGTACTGCAGACCGTGTGCGGCCCAAAGGGGCAGCCAGTCCCACGAGAGCATCGAGATGATGCCGCCGTCGAAGATGCCCACGACGCCAAGGAGGTTTTGAGCCATGCAGCCAAGCGCTCCGAGCACGCAGTGGACGACGAACAGGCCGGGCGCGATGAACAGGAAGGTGAAGTCAAGCGGCTCGGTAATACCGCAAAGCATAGCGGTAAGGGTGACGGGGATGAGCAGAGCCTTGACGCGCTGCTTGCGCTCGGGCTTGGCGGTCATATAAAACGCAATGGCAACGCCAAGCGAGCCGAAGACTTTAGTCCATCCAGGGCAGGTATAGGCAGCCCAGGGTGCGGCATCCTTAAGAGCAATGCTCGGATCGGCAGCCAGTTGGGGCAGGATGTTAGCCCAAGCGGCAAAGATGCCGCCATTGACCGCCGCGTTGTCGTAATAGAACGGCGTATAGATAAAGTGGTGAAGGCCTGTAGGGATCAGCACGCGCTCGAAGAAAGCAAAGACGCCCACGCCAAACGTACCGGCGGAAAGGATGAATCCCTGGAAGGCGGAGATAGCAGCCTGAACATGCGGCCACACCAGGCAGGCAATAAGAGCGACCGGAACCATAACGAAGAAACCGATCATATAAATGAACACGGAGCCCGAGAACACGCCCAGCCACTCAGGAAGTTCGGTGTCGAAGAACTTGTTATGCAGCATCGTGGCGATACCAGAGATAATGAGCGCGCCCATGATGCCCATGTCAAGCGTTTTGATGCTTGCGATAGTGGCAAGACCAGTACCGCTGCCCGCCTCGACAGAGTAGTCGACACCAAAGACAGGGCCCCACTGCCCCAAGATTGTGCTTACAAAGTAGTTGAAGGTAAGGTAGATGGCCAAAGTCTCCATGCAGCAGCGAGCGTTCTGCTTGTTCGCGAGCGAGATTGGCAACGCTACGCAAAACAGCAACGGCATCTGGTTAAAGAGCGTCCAACCACCCTGGAGCAGCACATTCCAGCAATCAAACCAAAGATGACCCGCTGTGGCCATCTCGCCAAAGATCGCCTCGGTGGTAAACAACGTACCCAGGCCGACGACGATTCCGGAAAATGCGAAAAGAATTGCAGGCGTGTACATTGCACCGCCGAAACGTTGTATCTTTTGCATCATGACGGGGAATCCCCCTCTCTTCATTCGGAGCGCTGCGGTTTTGGCTTCACTCGAGACCGCAGACGCGCCGTTTGCGTGTACCTCGTGCAATAGGACGGGTGGGCCCGCTTCCCTGACTTCTTGCGCTTCTATTTTTATCATATCACTTATCTAGACAAGTTAGTATAAATACTACGGTCGGTAAACGGTTGATTATTGGCCGTAAACGGTATATGTCCAGTATTTCGCCTGCTAGATCTGATATAGGTGATAGCTGCAATTCATATTTCTTTTTTACTTGTCTAGATATGCTTGTCTATATCTGCAGACATACCTATACTTCATTACAACATTCACCACCACGTTAAGGAGTCACCATGAAAAGCGCGGTCTTCTATGGAAAGCACGATCTCAGGGTCGAGGATTCGACAAAGCCGGCCGTGGGCAAGCGCGACGTTCTGATCAACGTCAAGGCTTGCGGCGTCTGCGGTACCGACGTTCATATCTATGAAGGCGACAAGGGTGCAGCCGACGTTACCCCGCCCACGATCCTTGGTCATGAGTTTGCGGGGGTTGTCGAGGCCGTGGGCAGCGACGTCGCTGGCTTTAAACCGGGCGATCGCGTGTGCATCGACCCAAACCATCCCTGCGGCTGCTGCGAACCCTGCCGCGACGGAATCAACCACTACTGCGAGCATATGACCGGTTACGGCACCACCGTTAACGGCGGCTTTGCCGAGTACTGCTCCGTCGATATGCAGCAAGTCTACAAGTTGGGCGATCACACCAGCTTTGAGCAGGGTGCTATGACCGAGCCCGTCGCCTGCTGCCTGCACGGCATCGATATGTGCAACATCAAGCCCGGCAGCACGGTTGTCGTCATCGGCGGTGGCATGATCGGTCTGCTCATGATGCAGCTTGCCAAAAACGCCGGCGCCACCAAGGTTGTCTTGCTCGAGCCCGTCGAGGGCAAGCGCGAGGTTGCGCTCAAACTCGGCGCCGATCTGGCAATTGATTCCATCCACGAGGACGTCCCGGCCCGCCTGAAGCAGGAGGGCGTCGGCAACGTCGATGTCGTTATCGAGTGTGTTGGCAAGCCCGTCACCATCGAGCAGGCCATCCAGATCGCCGGCCACAAGGCTACGGTCATGATGTTCGGCCTCACCAAGCCCGATGAGACAATCACCGTCAAGCCCTTCGAGGTCTTCCAGAAGGAGCTTGTGCTCACCTCGTCCTACATCAACCCTTATACGCAGCGTCGCGCGCTCGAGCTCATCGACTCGGGCAGGATCGACGTTTCCTCGATGGTCGCAAAAGTGGCCTCCCTCGACGAACTCGGCGCCATCCTGTCAGACCCGGCCCTGCGTGCCATGGGTAAATATATAATCGACCCCAGCAAGTAAATCGATTGACACCTGCGCGGGCGGCCCTCACCCGTCGTTCGCGCACCCAGCTCTAGGAGACCGTCATGGCGCGAGCCATCTTCCAAACTATTTATGACAACGTGAAGCAGTCGATTGACGACGGCACATACGCCTATCAGAGTTATCTGCCTTCGGAGACTGAGCTCACGCAGCTGTTTGACTGTTCGCGCATGACGGTCCGTCGCGCCATCTCGATGCTTGCGGCAGATGGTTACGTGCTCCCCCAGCAAGGCAAAGGCATGCGCGTCATTCGCAACATCAGTGACGAGAAGAGTCGTGGTGGCGGCGGACTCGAGACCTTTAAGGAAATCGCGGTCAACCGAGGCTTTGAGCTCAAGACTGTCACCACCGTCTTTGAGCTCCTCATCTGCAGCAAGGCGCTCTCCAAGATTACTGGGTTTCCCGAAGGCTGTGAGCTCACACGCGCCAAACGCATCCGTTATGCAGACGGACAAGCCGTGTGCTCCGACGACTCCTATTACCTAAGCTCACAAGTACCGGGGCTGACACCCGAGATTGTCAACGACTCGATCTATCGTTACCTCGAAGAAGATCTTGGCATTAAGATTGCCACGGGCAAACGCGATGTAACGATCGAGCATCCCACGCCCGAGGATACGCGTGTGCTCGATCTTGACGACTTTAACGCACTCGCCGTTATACGCGGGCAGACCTACAACGCCGACGGCATCCTTATGGAATACACCGAGACCAAACAGGTCCCCGGGTTCTTTTTGCTCCATGAAACCGTGACGCGCAACGGTAGCGGTCGAACCGGCCACCAAAGCAGCATGAACTAACCATCTATTAGTTGCGGTGGAATAGTTCCTAGAATGGCCAGCTTAAGGGCAAAACAGGAACTGTTCCACCGCAACTTTTTTGGCCGATAGGGCAGTACCTGTCCCATCGGCCATCATTTACGCTCTTTTAGCTAGTCCGCGAGCTTCTCCACCTGGTCGAGCATCTTGTCAAGCTTGGCCTTTGCCTCGGCCTTGACCTTCTCGGCCTCCTCGTGAGCCTTCGCCTTCTGGGCGGCCTTTTCCTCAGCTTCGGGATCGACGACGACCAGATGGGACGCGTCATGCTCAACCAACTTGAGCGCATGCTCGGGGCACACCTTGACGCAGGCACCACAGCCCAAGCAATACGTGGATTCCAGTGCAAAGCGGCCGCTTCCCACCAGATCGCAGGCAAACGTGGGACAAACGTTGACGCACTCGCCACACGACGTGCACTTGTCAAAATCGCACTCCGGCGTGCTCACCTGCATGTTCTGGGCAAGCTCGGGATGGTTTTGCAGCGTCGAGAGCACCAGCTGCCGCCCGTGCGTGAGCGTACGGCGACGCTTGGTCGTCGTGGTGCCGCACATGGTGTTGAGCGTACGCTCCAACTGGGTAATCTGGTGGCGATGGGCTTTGAGCTTCTGCGTCACCGAGGCCAGCGCCGCCGTTGCCGGGTTGAGCTTGGTCACCGTCAGGCCCGTGGTGCGGGCGATCTTTTCCATGTACTCCTTGCGCTCGTACTCGCGGCGCTTATGGCATTTGAGGCTCTTGGGGTCGACCTCCAAGCCCATACCCGTGCCTGCCCACTCCTCGGCGGTAGCAATGGCCTCGCCCAGGATGTCCTCGCCACCGGTGTTGCGGCATTTATCGCACACGCCCAACGGCAGGTACACGCTCACGTTGGGATAGTCGGCCAGTACCGAAAACCAGGTCTCGGCCGTAATATCGCCCACACAGGCAACAACAACCTCGTTCTCGCGCGGCATGCGCTTAAGGGCGCGCGTGCAGGTGACGTAGGCGGTCTCGTGGCTCGTAGCCGCCGAGACAATGTCGTCGTAGACGTTTTTGGGCGCCAGGCGCGGCGAGATGATTGCCTCGGTCGGACAGGCAGCGGCGCACAGGCCGCACTTGCGACAGGAGTCGAGGATCTCGATGGCGTCTTCCTCGACCTCGATAGCGTTAACCGGGCACACGTCCATGCACGCGGTGCAGCCGCTCTTTTCGTTTTTGCAGGTCAGGCACGGAATGGTGTTGCCGCGCGGACGCTCCTTGTAGTCGGCAGGATTCCACTGCGGCGCCGACGGATCAAGTGCATCGGTCACACCGCCAAGCGGGTTTTTAAGAAAGTCGAAACCCTTGCTGATCTCGATAATGTCATCAAACAGATCGTGTTCCTGCGCCATGCGCGGCCCCTCCCTGAGCAGTGCAAACAAGCAAGAGATTATGATACGCCATCGGCCCACGCCTCGGGCAAATTACACGCGGAGCACCTTTGAGGCAAATAGACCATGGCCTATCGCCGTCTCGATTGCACAAGGTCAATCAAGCGCCAAACTATGCCTCGCACATGAGCTGCAGGAGCTTTTGTTTGGTCACCTTGGCCTGCTCGTTGGCCATGTTACGCTCGTTTCTAAAGACCGCATTTGCAACACCCTGCAGATCGGCATCGGAAATCTCGCCAAGACCCAGCTCCTCGAGCGTCGTCGGCAGACCAACGCGCTGGCAAAACTCGAGCACCTGATCAAGCTCGGGCGCACGCTCCAGGCGCAGCTGCACCACCAGACCAAATGCCACGGCCTCACCATGCATGGCCTTGCACTCGGGCAGAATCGTCAGGCCGTTGGCGATGGCATGGGCAAGCGCTAGGCCACCGCTCTCAAAGCCGACGCCCGAGAGCAGAATATTGCACTCGATCAGGCGCTCAACCGCCGGCGATACACGGCCCTTTTTGAGATCGCGCTTGGCAGCGACGCCGCACTCCATGAGTGTGTCATAGCAGGCACGAGCCGCGACCAGGGCCAAGTGCCCCGGCGTTCCACCATGCTCGTTGGCGCCGTGCGCCGCGGCGCACGAACGCGCCTCGAAGTACGTTGCCAGCGCATCGCCCATACCAGCGACCGTCATACGCAGCGGGGCCGCCGCGACCACGTTGGTATCGACCACGACTAGGTCTGGATTCTTCTCGAGCATCAGATAGCGGTCGAACGACCCATCCTCGTGATACAGCACCGAAATCGCACTGCACGGACCGTCCATCGAAGCCGCCGTGGGGCATACACACAACGGCAGCTCGGCATAAAACGCTACTGCCTTGGCGATATCGAGCATTTTGCCGCCGCCAATACCCACCACCATGTCGCAATACTCAGCCTGGGCTTCCTTAGCCATTTCGACAACGGCCTCTTCCGTACACGGACCGTTGTAAATCTTAAAGAACGGCTCGCTTAGATCTTTGTCCAGAAATCCATCGACAATCTGTCTGCACAGTCGATCCTCGGTGCCCTGGTCAAACAAGACATAGGCAGCGCAGCCCAACCATGACAAATACCTACCCTGACGCGAAAGCTCGCCCGGCCCCTGAACATACCGGCCGGGGCCGCCATAAACCATGGGAAGCGCCATGCGAGAATCCGCCCTTTCATCAAACAACGATTGGTGCAAAGTAACCTGACCCCTTTGCACCATAGCAAAAAGGGGCAAAGCCATCTGCTGGCTTTGCCCCTTCCTTAGCTTGATTTACTCATCCATGAGATAGTAGTGGCCCAGTGCGTCGGCACCCAGGATGGCGTTTGCGACCATCTCGGGCGTCACCTCAAACGGCATGTTGCACATGGTGTCCTCGGGCGCGCACGCGGCCTCGGCAACAATCATGGCCTTCTCGCGCGTAACCTCGGCAACGCCAAGTTCCTTCATCGTGACCGGCAGGCCCAGCTCAATGCAGAAGCCCAAGACTTCCTCGAGCTTCTCGGTCGGGGCATCCTCGAGTACCAGCTGGACGATGGTGCCGAAGGCGACCTTCTCGCCGTGATACATGCTGTGGCACTCGGGCAGCATCGTCAGACCATTGTGGATGGCATGAGCAGCAGCAAGGCCCGAGCTCTCAAAGCCAATGCCCGAAAGCAGCGTATTGGCCTCGATGATATGCTCGACGGCAGGCGTGAGCGCACCCTTCTCCAGCGCGACCTTGGCCTTGACGCCATCGGCCATAAGCGTCTCGTAGCAGAGCTTGGCGAGCGCCAGACCGGCCATGCCGCCCTTGCCGCCAGCGCAGGTGCCACCGTCGGCATCGTGCGTCGCCTGGGCCTCAAAGTAGGTTGCGAGCGCATCGCCCATACCGGAAACCGTCAGGCGCACCGGGCTCGCCGCGATAACCGTCGTATCCATCAGGACAATGTTGGGGTTTGCCTTAAGGAAGAGATATTTATCGAACTGGCCATCGTCGGTGTAGAGCACCGAAAGCGCCGAACACGGGGCATCGGTCGAAGCAATGGTGGGGCAAATGATAACCGGGGACTCCAGGTAATAGGCGACGGCCTTCGCGGTGTCGAGGATCTTGCCGCCACCGACGCCGACGATGATGTCGCAACCGTTGTCGCGAGCGAGCGCAACCAGGCGATCGACCTCGCCCTTGGAGCACTCGCCGTTAAAGTCCTCAAACAGCAGCTCAGCCTTAGCCTCGGCAAAACCGCCCTCGATCTTGGCACCGACGCGCTTCTTGCCCGAAGGCGTCACGATGACGAGGGCCTTAGCGCCGAGCGGCTCGACATAGGAACCGAGCTTGGCGAGCTCGTCCGGACCCTGGATGTACTTGCTGGGGCTATTGAAAATTGCAGCCATAACTATCCCATTCTCTAAAAGAAAAAAGAAAGGGGCTCCGTACAGATACGTGCGGAGCCCCTCGTTACGATAACAAGAGTCGATTAGAAATCGATGTCGGTGTCGTAGTAGCAGGCCTTGAGAATCTTCTCGAAGTCGGCAGCCTTGGTCTCACGCGGGTTCTCGGGCGTGCAGGCGTCCTGCTCGGCGTTCGCGGCGATCTCGGGGAGCTTGGCGAGGAACTCCTCCTCGGAAACCATCTGCGGGTTCTCGGCGTCGACCTTCACGCCACCATTCGCGTAATCCTTGATGGACTGCGGAATGTTGAGCTGGTCGTTGAGGTCGCGGATCTTCTGGACGAGCGCAGCGATGAGCTCCTCGTTGGTCTCGCCGGGAAGGTGCAGGATCTCCTTGGCCACGTAAGCGTAACGCTCGGCAGCACGGGGGTCCTTGGAGTTCCACTGGATGACCTTGCCCAGGTACATGGCGTTAGCAGCACCGTGGATGATGTGGCCGTTCTCGAAGGCAGCACCGGTCTTGTGAGCCATGGAGTGAACGATGCCGAGCAGGCCCGAGGAGAAGGCGATACCGGCGATGCACTGAGCCTCGTGCATGTGCTGACGGGCCTCATGGTCGCCAGCATAGGACTTGGGCAGCCACTCGACGATCTCGCGGATGCCGTGCAGAGCGTTGGCGTCGGTGAACATAGAGGCGAAGGTGGAAACGTAGGCCTCCATGCAGTGGGTCAGAGCATCCATGCCGGTGTGAGCGCACAGCTTGGCGGGCATGGTGTAGGTGAGCTCGGGGTCGACGATGGCGACATCAGGGGTGATGTTGAAGTCGGCCAGCGGGTACTTGATGCCCTTGGCGTAGTCGGTAATAACGGAGAACGCGGTGACCTCGGTAGCGGTGCCGGAGGTAGAGGAGATGGCGCAGAAATGAGCCTTCTGACGCAGCTCGGGGAAGCTGAACGGCTGGATGATGTTGTCGAAGGACTCCTCGGGATACTCGTAGAAGACCCACATGGCCTTAGCGGCATCAATGGGCGAGCCGCCGCCGATGGCGATAATCCAGTCGGGCTCGAACTCGCGCATGGCCTCGGCGCCCTTCATGACCGTCTCGATGGACGGGTCGGACTCGACGCCCTCGAACAGCTTGACCTCCATGCCGGCCTCTTTGAGGTCGGCCTCGACGTCCTGCAGGAACCCGCCGCGGCGCATGGAGCTGCCGCCAGAAACGATGATGGCCTTCTTGCCCTTGAGGTTCTTCACCTCGTGGCGAGCGCCCTCACCAAAGTACAGATCGCGAGGATTGGTAAAACGTCCCATACTGTGCCTCCTAAACAAGCCCCTCTTAGACTTGTGTATATAACGGAGCACCCGATTGGCTCCGTTAGGACCGTTTTGCGCGTTGCCGGCGATGACAACGCACGATGTCTAAACGTCTCAACGCTCAGACAAACACTATTTTACCGTTCTGGTTGGTCAGTTATTCACCTAAAGCTGCCAATGATGAAACGTTTTTTCTATCCTTGGAACCTCTTGCGTTGCGGTTATTGTCCCGAGCTGGGCAAACGTTTTATCAAGGTTGACTACATACCCCGGGCAGGACTGTGCCCCTCCAAAATATGCACCGTTCGCCGCCAAAAATCGACCGTTTGCGGCACCGTGATACCACTCGGTCGTCCAAGGTGCCGACATTTGTGCGACATCCGTCTTCGTGGTGCAAAGGTGCAAGTCCAAGTGCGGTACCCCCGGTGTGCCACATGCGGGTAAACTAGGACGTTATATAGAGACATTTGAACCCTAACCGCAGCAAAGGAGGCCCCATGGCATTCGATCCCATTCAAGAGGATTGCCATCGCCTCGTTCTTGAGGCCTTGCGCCGCGACAATATCCCGCTCACCGACGGTGCCGCCGTAGAGCGTCTGATGGAACAATTCACCCGCAACCCCGCGCCGCTCATCGTGCACGACCGCGACCGCGCCGGACATCTGATTGCCAAGGTTGTCGAGGCTGTCGACTACCGCATTCCCTTTATCCTCGACGATGCCCAAGCCGAGCAGGAAGAGGCCGCTGCCGAGAACATGCTTCGCGAGGCCGCCGCGCTCGATCCGACCAACTGGGATGCCCAGCGCATGCTGACGGCCCTCACCGCCGACTCCAACGAGGAATACGTGCAGTACTTGGTATCCAAGCGCGATGAAGTCGAGCATGACCTGGCACTCAAGATCGCCTCGGCGCAGGACCCCTATGAGCGCGAGGCCGCGGGCGACCTTATGCGCCGCCCCTACCTGCGCTGGCTTGCCGCTCTTGCATCGCGCGCCCTCATTAGCGGACGCTATCGCATGTCGCTCGAAGCTGCAAACCGCAGTCTGGAATTTGCGCCCAACGACCCCGCCGGCGTCCGCCACACCGCGATGCTCGCCATGGCAAAGCTCGAATACCCCGCCGAGGAGCTCAAACGATTTCGCTCTGCCCACTCCGTACCCTATCTCGCGAATACCCCGCTGCGCCGCCGCCCCAAAGATGCGGAGCGCGACTTGGACCCGTGGACGCTCATCGCACTGATGAGCGCAGCCTGGCGCGAGCTGGACTACGAGGGCGCCGAACACTACCTGCGTATCCTTGCGCACTCGTGTCCGCACGCGGCCGAGGCGCTCTACTTCCAAACCGAGTTTCCCGATGGCGTCTATGCCCGCGTCAACGTGGGTACAGGCTCCACCGACGAGCTCGTCCTTGCACTGTCCGAGGCGACGCCGGTACTGCAGGAGGGCTTGGGCGCTCCCGACAACGCCAGCTTTGCCGCCTGGGTCGCCACCAACGATATCGTGCGTTCCCAAATCGATGAGCGCATACTGCGGGCGGCCGAGCAGGGTTTGCCGTTTAAGGGAGGAGACCTCTAATGGATCCGAGCGTCTACATCCCCGCCTACCTGGAGCGCACCTATCTGGCGTCGCACCCCGAGCTCACCGATGCAGCACGCGAGCTTGTCCATAACGACGTGAACGTCAACCCTCATAAGTATGCGCAGTCCGAGCATGCCCAGGCGCTGCTGTCCTATGCCGGTGTTCATCGCCACCTGCTCGACGAGCTCCATCGCATCGAGGACATGGGCAGCGACGAGGAGTTTGAGCAGACGCGCAACCGCCTGTTCGACGATATGCGTGATGAGCTGCTCAAGATCGTCCGCATCGATGCGCATGTCCTCGACGCGCAGCTGCTCGCCATCATTTTGGCGGACACGCCCGTCGACGCCTGCCTGGGCGATCTGATGAAGCTCGAGGCGACCACGGCCGATTACCTGCAGCAAAGCGTGCCCGGGTTCGACATGGAAGCCCCGCACTACTGGGCCAACAAGGTGCTGGCAGAAGGGGTGACGGCAACCGATCTCACCGTATGCGAGCCGGCTCTTATCGGGTGGCTTCACACACTCGAGGCCATCTCGCAGCTGTGCATGGCGAGCGCCCGCTACCGTGCTGCCGCCAACTACGCCCGCCGCGTCCTTAAGGCGGAAGGCTACCCCACCCGAGCCGCAGGCACCGTGTTGCTCGCCCTCGCTCGCCTGGAAGACCAGGACGGCTTTTTTGCCCTGGCCCACCAGCTCGAGGAGCAGATGGGAGCCGATGCACTCGAGAACTCTCCCTGGTACCTGCTCGCCCGCACGATTCTGCTGTTCAAAACAAACAAGATGCGCCCGGCGACACGCGCGCTGCGTGAGTTTGCCAACCGTTGCGAGGGCGGCGCGTTCTTCTTGCTGAACCCCATGTACCAGACGCCGTACCTTCCCTGCCGGCCCGAACCACGCGATCCCTGGGATCTTTCGCACCAAGCCGTTTGGGAAGCGGACGGTATTATCTCGGACACCCCCGACTTTGCCCCCTGGGCCAATGCCTGCGAAGACGTTTCGCAGCTTGCCCAGGATTTTGCGCGCCGCTACGGTTTCTAGCGGTGCGATTCCCCCGACTATGTCATCTACGTTAGGAACGGCTTCATGAATCTCCGCTCATCTCTCGCCTGCACCTCAAGCGATATCGCCCGCTGGGGGCTGCGCTCTGTCCTTAAGCGCCAGGGCGGCGTACTCCCCGGCCGTATCGCCATGAAGATCGACCCCGAGCTGCTAAGCAACCTCGCCGGCCTTGTCGACAGCAGTGTGGTGATCACCGGTACTAATGGCAAGACCACCACCTCCAACCTCATCGCCGACGCCGTTGCCGCCAGCGGCGCTACCGTGGTGTGCAACCGTGCCGGCAACAATATGGAGCCCGGTGTGGTGGGTGCTCTGCTCGAGGCCCGCGGCGGCCTTAAGCACACTGACAGCGGCAAGCGCGTGGGCGTTTTTGAGTGCGATGAGCTCTACACCGTACGCGTCCTGCCCAAGCTCAAGCCAACTTACTTTGTGCTGCTCAACCTGTTCCGCGACCAGCTAGACCGCTACGGCGAAATCGACCATACCCAAGACGTCATCGCCCACGCGTTGGAGCTCTCGCCGACAACGACGCTTATCTATAACGCCGACGATCCGCTGTGTGCCTCGATTGCCGCGCGCGTTCCCAACGCGAGCATTGCCTTTGGCATCGACGGCGCCACCAACACAGAGTCCGACCGTATTAGCGACTCACGTTTTTGCTCACAGTGCAACGCGCCGCTGGAGTATGACTACGTGCAATACGGGCAGCTCGGCGCCTACCATTGCCCCTCGTGCGGCTGGGCCCGCCCCGCGCTTGTCCGTCGCGTGACGGGCGTGGAGCTCGGCTGCGACGGCTACGGCTTTGACCTGGTCTTTGGATCTGCGCCCGACGCGGCTACCGGACACATTGCCACACGCTACAACGGCCTGTACATGGTCTATAACGTTGCCGCCGCCTTCTTTGCCGCGCACGAGTTGGGCGTGGACACGGCGCTTCTACAGCCTACGCTCGATGCCTATGTGCCCGCCGGTGGTCGTATGGGGCGCTGGGATATCGCCGGCCGCACCGTCGAGGCCAACCTGGCCAAGAATCCCGTAGGCTTCGATCGACAAATCCAGTCCATCAAGACGGCAGACGGCAGACTCTGCGCTTTCTTCCTCAACGACAACGATGCCGACGGCCACGATGTATCGTGGATCTACGACGTCGACTTTGAGCGCATCGCCGACACGCCGGGTCTTGTCGCCTTTGCCGGCGGCACGCGCGCACACGACATGCAGGTGCGCCTGAAGTACGCCGGCATCGACGCCGCCATCATCTCGAATATCGAGCAGGCGATCGGCGCCGTGACAGACGAGGCCGCCGATGACACCTTCTACGCCGTTGCCAACTACACGGCCTTCCCGCCGCTGGTCAAGGAGCTCGACGGACTGAAGGGCGCCACTTCCGACGCTATTGCCGGGCGCGCCGTAGCCCGTGCCGACGGCAGCGCTCTTCCCGTCGGCATCGCACCAGTCGAGCTTTCGCGCCCGCTGCGCATCGTCTACCTGTATCCCGATGCCCTTAACCTCTACGGCGACGGCGGCAATGTTATCGCGCTCGAGCGCCGTTGCGCCTGGCGTGGCATTCCCGCGCGTGTAGACGAGGTCCGTATGGGCGAGGTGCTCGACCTGACGGACGCCGACATCGTCATGATGGGCGGCGGCTCCGACCGCGACCAGCTGGCCGTGGCACACGAGCTGCTCGCTCAAAAAGACAAGGTCGCGGCCTATGTTGAGGATGGCGGCTCGCTGCTTGCCATCTGTGGCAGCTATCAGCTGCTCGGCCGTTCGTACTATATGAGCGAGGATCGCATCGAGGGTCTGGGGGTCATTGCCGCCGAAACCGTACGCGGCTCCGACCGCCTGATCGGCAACGTCGCCGTCAAAACCGACCTGGCACCTAAGCCCTTTGTTGGCTTCGAGAACCACGGCGGCCGCACGCTTTTGGACGCCGATGCCACGCCGCTCGGAACGTCCGTCGTCACGGGTACCGGCAACAACGGCGACGATGGCTTTGAGGGCCTCATCTACAAGGGCGTCATCGGCACGTACCTACACGGACCGGCACTACCCAAGAACCCCGAGCTCGCCGACTGGCTCATCGCGCACGCCCTCGAGCGGCGCGGCGATGCGCAGGCCACAGCCCTGCTGCCGCTCAAGCCCCTCGACGACACCTACGAGCGCGCCGCCCACGACGCCGCCATGAAGCTCCTCCCCTAACGCCCCGCCACCATAAAGGGGACAGGCACCTTTGTGGTGGTTTTCCAGTTTGCCAACGATATACGCGCCGGCAAAAAAGTCTGCTATACTCTTTCCCGCTGTCCCCATCGTCTAGCGGCCAAGGACGCCACCCTTTCAAGGTGGATATCGCGGGTTCGAATCCCGCTGGGGGCACCACAGAATCTGAGAAGCCCGTTACCAATTCAGTAGCGGGCTTTTTGCTACCCATACGCCGGGATTCGAACCCGACAGGGTGCGGATCCCGGCACCATCGCAAGGCCTGTGGGCAAAAAATGGCAAATGTGAGTACTGTTACCGATTTAGTAACAGCGAATTTGGCCTTTTAGATGGTGAATCAGATGTCAAATCAACGACCTAGTGCTCAGATTGGGCCCGACCTCAGCTATATACCTGGACATATGTGGTCTAACTCGGCAAAAACTGCCATTTTGATATGGAACTAGTTTAGTGACAGTACTCATATTTGACGTTTTTTGTCCACGGCCCCTTATTGCGTGGGCGAATCAGTTGCAAAACGGACTCCAAAGCGTCCTTCACAAACAAAAAGCCGGGGTCCGCGCGATGCGGGCCCCGGCTTTCAACCGTGACGGTATGTTGTCCCAGTCTTACACGTAGAACAGGATGTCGTCGTAGGTCGGGACCGGCCAGTAGTCGGCGGCCACGATCTCCTCCATGGCATCCACGGCGGCACGCAGCGTATCCATAGCGGGAACGACCTCGTGCGCGTACACGTTGGCCTGCTCCTGACCATCGAGGGCCTCGGCCTTCTGATGTACGGCGTCGAGCGCCTTGATGGAGTCGTTGATGGCGGTGATGCCGTTGCAGAGCTTGTTGAGCGTGTTCTGCTCGCACTGCATGGCAGCATCGGCACCGGCAGCACGGATAGCCTCAAGGCCCTTAGCGACCTTGGTGGCATAGGCGGTAATGACCGGGCGATAGGTACGACGCGCCTCGCGAACCATCGTGGTGGCCTCGATGTTCATGAGCTTGTTGTACTTCTCGAGCTTGCAGTCGTAGCGGCACTGAGCCTCGGCCTTGGTCAGGACACCCGTCTCCTCAAAGAGCGCAATGGCCTTATCGGAAACAAAGGCGGGCAGGGCATCGGCCGTGGTCTTGTTGTTGGCAAGGCCGCGCTTCTCGGCCTCGACGGGCCACTCATCGGAGTAGCCATCGCCGGAGAAGAGGATGCGCTGGTGGTCGGTCAGCACCTTCTTGCAGTACTCGAGCGCGGCGTCCTGGAACTTATCCTCGGGCGTACCCTCGAGTGCGTCGGCGAAGGACTTGAGCGACTTGGCCACGGCGGCATCGAGCACCAGGTTGGAGTCGGAGACGTTCTGCTCGGAGCCGCAGGCACGGAACTCGAACTTGTTGCCGGTGAAGGCAAACGGGGAGGTGCGGTTGCGGTCGGTGTTGTCCTGCATCAGCTTGGGCAGGGTATCGGCGCCCAGGTCGAGCACGCCGCGCGTGGCATGGACGGAAGCCTTGCCATCGATGATCTTCTCGACGACCTCGGTAAGCTGGTCGCCCAGGAAGATGGACATAATCGCCGGAGGAGCCTCGTTGGCGCCCAGACGATGATCGTTGCCGGCCGAGGCAACGGAGGCACGCAGGAGCTCCTGATAGTTATCGACGGCCTCGATCACCGCGGTGAGGAAGACGATGAACTGCAGGTTGTCGAGCGGGGTGTCGCCCGGGTCGAGCAGGTTCTCGGACTCGGTGCCAAGCGACCAGTTGTTGTGCTTGCCCGAACCGTTGATGCCCTCAAAGGGCTTCTCGTGCAGCAGGCAGACCAAGTCGTGACGGGAGGCGATGAGCTTCATCTTCTCCATCATGACCAGATTCTGGTCGATGGCCTCGTTGACCTCGCCATAGACAGGGGCGAGCTCATGCTGGCAGGGAGCAACCTCGTTGTGCTTGGTCTTGGCGGGAATGCCAAGCGCCCACAGTTCATCGTCCAGGTCCTTCATATAGGCCGAGACGGTGGGGCGGATAGCGCCAAAGTAGTGCTCCTCGAGCTCCTGGCCCTTGCAGGGAGCAGCGCCAAAGAGGGTGCGTCCGGTGATGACCAGATCTCTGCGCTTGCGGTAAGCGTCCTTCTTGATCAGGAAGTACTCCTGCTCATCGCCCACGGAAGGAACGACCTTCTTGGGGGTCTTGCCAAACAGAGCCAAAACGCGCTTGGACTCACGCGAGAGCGCGGTCATGGAACGCAGCAGCGGGGTCTTCTTGTCCAGGGCCTCGCCCGTGTAGGAGCAGAAAGCCGTGGGGATGCACAGGACATCGTCCTTAATGAATGCGGGGCTAGTGGGATCCCAAGCGGTGTAGCCACGGGCCTCGAAGGTGGCGCGCAGGCCGCCGTTGGGGAAGCTGGAGGCATCCGGCTCGCCCTGGATGAGGTTCTTGCCCGTAAACTTGGTAATGGCGGTGCCATCGTGGTTGGGCTCAAGGAAGCTATCGTGCTTCTCGGAAGTAATGCCCGAAAGCGGCTGGAACCAGTGCGCGTAGTGCGTTGCACCCTTGGAGATGGCCCAGACCTTCATGGCATGGGCAACGGCGTTGGCCACGTCCAGGTCGAGCGGCTCACCGTCCTCGAGGGTTGCAGCAAGGCGCTTCCAAATGTCCTTGGGGAGGTAGTCCTTCATGACTTCCTCAGAGAACACCATGGTCCCGAAGCGGTCAGTAAGTTCGGCCATACGGAACTCCCTTCGTATCGGCACCGCGTGAGATGCGGTGTTGATTACTAACGAACGAGCCTTAGATTAGACTCGCCGTGTTTCCGCAACATTACCGTTATGTTGCTGTCACGAAACCAATCAATGAGGTTACCGCATCGCGGCGGCGTTGCCGCCCTCAACAGCCAATCAACTGTATAAATTGCAGACCTCCCCCCATGGTTTAAGGGCGGTCAATCTAGGATAGGGCTCTATTAACTGGTATTTCGCATCAGATACCATTCAATATGGCCCCATCTTAGATTGACCGCCCTGCTATAGGGAATGCCGATAGTAGGGCATCTTTGATTGGTATCCCCAAATAGCGAGTGAAACTCCACCGTGACACAGCGGTGCTGTAGAATCCTTACAACACATCACACTATTACGTATCTAGAGGAGCACGATATGCGCGTCGACGAGGTTTTTAAGCAGGCAGCATCCCAGGGCACCGCACCCGTTTCGTTTGAGATGTTCCCGCCCAAGGGCGAGCTTACCCTCGACACGGCTCGCGAGGTGGCGGGCAACCTGTGCAAGCTTTCGCCGAGCTTTGTCTCAGTTACTTGCTCGGCCGGCGGCTCGGGCAACGGTGCCACCACCGCCCCCATCGCGCATATGATTACGAGCGAATTCGATACACCCTCGGTGGCACACCTCACCTGCGTCGGCCGCACGCATGCCGATATCGCCGCCAAAATCGACGAGTACCGCTCCGCCGGTGTGGAAAACATCCTGGCCCTGCGTGGAGATCTCCCCGCCGGCGCGACCGAGGACGACAAGCCCGCCTCCGACTACGCCTACGCCCGCGACCTCATCCCCGAGCTCATCGACGCCGGCTTTTGCGTGGGCGCCGCGGCCTACCCCGAGGGCCACATTGCCTGTGAGGATCTCAACCTCTCGGTCGAATACCTCAAGCAAAAGCAGGACGCCGGCGCAAGCTTCTTTGTGACGCAGCTCTTCTTTGATAACGAGTGCTTCTACCGTTTTCGTGAGCTTGCCGACAAGGCCGGTATCACCGTGCCCATTACCGCGGGCATCATGCCGTTTATGGGCAAGTCGCAGATCAGCCGCATGGTCTTTATGTGCGGTGCGTCGCTGCCCTCCCCCGTCATCAAGATTCTCGCCAAGTACGAGAACGACCCCGAGAGCCTGCAGGCAGCCGGTGTAGATTATGCCGCCCGTCAGCTTTGCGACCTTAAGGAGCACGGCGCCGCCGGTCTGCACCTGTACACTATGAATCGTCCTGCAATCGCCGCAACCATTATGGAGCGCCTAGGGTAATGGAAAGACCGCACATCGATACAACCGCTGTCGAAGTGCCGGCTGACCTTGCGTCGCTGGCGCTTTACCGTATCGACGCTGCCCATCATCCCCGAGTCGACCGTGCCGAGATGCTGCGCTATCTGGGCTACGGCGGCCAGCAGATTGAGCCCGAGCTGTCACGACGAATTGAGCTTGTCGTTGAGCGTCTGGAGCTAGACATTGAGCCCCGTGGCGTGCGCCGTGTATTTGCCATCGATGCCACGAGCGTGGACGAGCAGGGAGAGCCCAGCATCCGTCTGGTTGGCACCAACGTTGAGCTGCGAGGTCGCGATATCTATCGACATCTCAAAGATGCCCGCTTTGCCGCGCTCATAGCATGCACCCTCGGCATGGACGCCGAGCGTCGCCTGCGCATCACGGGAGCCCAACATCCCCTGGAGGGCGCCGTGCTCGACGCCGCGTGCTCCGCTTACGTGGAAGCCGCCGTCGAGCAAATGGACCAGCAGGTCAAGACGGACGCCGCCGTTCATGGGCTCGCCGGCAACTGGCGCTTCAGTCCCGGCTATGGCGACTGCCCGCTTTCGGCCCAGCGCTCGATCGTGGATACACTCAACGCCACGCGCCTCATTGGACTTACTGTTACCCCCACCAGCCTGCTCATGCCCACCAAGAGCGTGACCGCGGTGATCGGTCTGTTCGATGGCGAGGTTCACGACGCCCAGAGCCGCCCCACCTGCACTATCTGCCGCATGCGTGAGCACTGCCGCTTCCGCGCCGCCCACACCACCTGCTATTCGCATTCTGAATAAAATGTCAATTGATGGCACGGTATCGAGGGAATCTCATCCGAATGTAAGCGGATGTCCTCACAAACAAGTACCATAAGATGCCGAATAACAACTATCTGAAAGCCAGTACATGCACAACATTCTGCAGTTCTCGCCACAACTAACCGCGCTTGAGTTTTTTTCAGGCATTGGCTTGGCTCGTGCCGGCATGGCAAAAGCCGGAATCAAAACAATCTGGGCAAATGACATAGACCATACTAAATGCGCCATGTACAGCCAGTGTTGGGGCGATGAGCATCTAGTCGAGCAGGATGTCCACACACTCGACCCCGACCTAATACCCCAAGCCGACATCGCATGGGCGTCAAGCCCTTGCACAAACTTATCTCTCGCGGGAAACAGGGAGGGACTTATCTCTGGCAAAGAGTCCAGTGCGTTCTTTGGCTTTATTAAGGCCATCGAAGGAATGAGCGATCGTGCCCCGCGGGCACTTGTTCTCGAAAACGTCATCGGCCTTGCCACGTCTAATAACAGTGATGACTTTAGACTCGTTTGCCAGGAATTTAATCGTTTAGGCTATTCATGCGACGCTTATTTTATCGATGCACGGCACTGGCTTCCCCAGTCACGCCCCCGCATGTTTGTCGTCGGATTAAAATACCCTCTTCCCAACAGCCGACTCGATTCCTCGCTTCGACCTGAAAAGGTCTCCTGGATTCACTCCGACCCTTCACTCATTACGCACGTCTCTCACCTCAACGAGCCGAGCCCGCTTCGCATGACGGGCCTTGCAACGGTTGTTGAAAATATTCCCGAGGACGACAAGCGTTGGTGGAACAAAAACCAAGTACAAGCATTTATCGACTCACTTGCACCGCATCAAGCAGAGCGCCTTCAGCGCTTCTTAAATGCCAAAGAAAAAATTGTTCGCACTGCTTACCGTCGCACGCGATCGGGCGTTGTGCGCTGGGAAATTCGTGAAGAAGAAATTGCCGGATGTCTAAGAACGGCTCGCGGCGGCTCATCAAGACAGGCAGTCGTTATATGCGAAAACGGAAAGATAGAAGTTCGCTGGATGACTGGAACTGAATATGCCCGTCTCCAAGGTGCTGACTCATGCCAGTTTAGCGGCTTCTCGGATGCTCAGATTCGCTACGCATTCGGCGATGCAGTTGCCGTGCCAGTTGTCACTTGGCTTATAAAAAATGCAGTCAAACCAGCGCTTATGTCTTCAAGGAACGGAGTGGACAATAATGGAAATGACCAATTGCTCCTTGAGCGAGCCCGATAAAGATATCTTGGATGCCATTGAACTCTGGTACGAATCCAAGCGCAGCAAGCGAGGCAATGTCAACCGTAACGTCATGGCGGTTGGCATAGGCATAAGCGAGCTGTTGCAAAACCGTTTTCCGCTCACCGACGATTATGTGCAATCGGACAAGGGGAGCCAAGTACGAGGCCTAAGTGGAGCATGCATCAAAACAGTTTTAGCCAGACATGGGGAAACGCGTGCTTTCGCATCAGAGGGCGGCAGAACCTCACGCGGCACACTCCCGATGGCGCTTGAGCTTGCCAAAATAATCAACTCTGCCCTACCCAGCGACACTTGCGAAGACACTCGTCTTGAAGCTGCGAATGCAATCGCCAATTTCTTCGTCGAGCGAATCCAGGTCGATTTCTTTAACCGGCAGAGAATCAAAGTCGAAATCGATCTTCAAAAACCAATTTCTGTCATTGTCGATGATATCCTAGACCAAGCAAGCCTACGGTCCGATAGGCCAACGGGTACCGTCGCACAGCACCTGGTAGGTGCAAAACTAGAGATGTTATTTCCAACCATAGAAATCGGAAAGGACAACTCAAACGCCGCTGACCAGCAGACAGACCGTTCTGGCGATTTCCAAATCAATGATGCTGCATTTCATGTGACTGTATCGCCAATGGCCAAATTGACCGATCGATGCCGAGATAACATTCGAAATGGCATTCGGCCCATCGTCGTTGTCCCCCACGATAAAGTTTCCTTCGCTTACGGACTGTTCGAAAGTGAGGGGCTCGGCAATCGCGTACAGGTCATCGCGCTCGAATCGTTTATCGGCATCAATATTGAAGAATTATCGTTCTACAAGCGAGGCCTAATTCGATTAAATGTCGCACGGCTTCTTGCCCACTACAACAAGCGAATCGAAGATATCGAGCCCGACAAATCTCTTCAAATCGAAATTCCTCAGTGGGCTCTAGACGAAATGGATGCACATGGCGAATAGCTCAAACATACTTATCACCCATGATTCCGACGGCACCGCGCTGGCGGCACCTGTTGATACCGCACGCCGCAAAGGCGCTGCGTACAAGACGCGCACGATCGACGACCTTCGCATTAAGGACGATCGCCTGCGCGCCGCTATCGAGGGCACGGGGCATCTGCTGTTCGACGGCGGCATGGGCACCATGTTGCAGGCCGCCGGCATGAAGGCAGGCGCCCTGCCCGAACTGCTCAACTTTGAGGAGCCCCAGGTCATCACCGATATCCAGCGTCAGTATGTCGACGCTGGCTGCGACGTGATCACCGCCAACACCTTTGGCGCCAACGCCCACAAGCTCGACGGTGCCGCCACCGTGGCAGATGTCTTTGCCGCCGCGGTCTCTTGCGCTCGCGCGGCCGGCGCCCGCTACGTCGCCGGCGACATTGGCCCCATCGGCGCCCTGCTGCGTCCCCTGGGCACCCTCAGCTTTGATGAGGCCTACGACCTCTTTGCCGAGGAGGTGCGCGCCGGCGTCGCTGCGGGCGTCGATCTCTTTATTATCGAGACTATGACCGATCTTGCCGAGATCAAGGCGGCAGTCCTCGCCTGCCGCGAGAATTCCGACCTGCCCGTCTTTGCCACCATGACCTTTGAGGAAGACGGTCGCACCTTCTTGGGCACGAGCCCCGAGGTCGCCGCCATCACTCTCGACGCCATCGGCGCCGACGTCCTGGGCATCAACTGCAGCCAGGGCCCGGCCGAGCTCCGAGGACTCGCTGCGCGTATGCTCACCGTTACCGACAAGCCCGTTATGGTGCAGGCCAATGCGGGACTGCCCCACGTGGACGATGACGGCAATACCGTCTTTGATATCCAGGCACCCGAGTACGCCGAGGCCGTCGCCGGCATGATTGAGGACGGCGTGAGCGTCGTCGGCGGATGCTGCGGCACCACGCCCACGCACATGGCGACACTTCGCACCCTCATCGACAACCACACGCCCAGCCCGCGTCACCGCAAGCCCAGCATGTCGGTCACGAGCGCCCAAACGGTCGTGGACCTCCCCTGCGACGGCCACAAGATCGCCGTCATCGGCGAGCGCATCAACCCCACCGGCAAGAAGCGTCTGCAGCAGGCTCTGCGCGACGGCGACCTGGATTACGTCGTAAGCCAGGGCATCAGCCAGCAAGAGCAGGGCGCCGACATCCTGGACGTCAACGTGGGCCTGCCCGAAATCGACGAGGTCAAGGTCATCCAACAGGCGACCGAGCAGCTCCAGGGCTCCACGCTGCTGCCGCTGCAGATCGACTCCACCGACCCCGCAGCCGTCGAGGCTGCCGTGCGCCGCTACGCCGGCAAGCCCATCATCAACTCGGTCAATGGCAAACAGCAGATCATGGACGAGATTTTCCCGCTGGTCGCCCACTACGGCACCAACGTCGTCGGCCTCACGCTCGACGAAGGCGGCATCCCCGATACCGCCGAGGCTCGCTTCGCCATCGCCGAGCGCATCGTTGCCGAGGCTGCGCGCTACGGCATCGGCCCGGACCGCATCCTCATCGACTGTCTGGTCATGACCGCCTCGACCAACCAGCGCCAGGCCGAACAGATCCTGCGCGCCATGTCCCTGTGCAAGGAGCGCCTGGGCGTCAAGTGCGCACTCGGCGTATCGAACATCAGCTTTGGCCTGCCCGCGCGCCCGCTGCTGGGATCGGTCTTTTTAGCCGCCGCTTTTGGCGCGGGCCTGGACGCCCCCATCATGAACCCGGGCTCCAAGCGCTTTATGGATACCGTCTACAGCTATCGCGTGCTGAGCGTTGAGGACGAGGGCTCGACCGGATATATCGAGCGCTACGCCGGCTGGACCGATCCGTACAAGATCGCCGCCAACCCGGCGGCAGCTCAGGCCGCATCGACCGACACCGTGCCCGCTGCTGGCACCGCCGACACCGACGGCAACGACGACCCGATTCGTCGCATGGTCGTCTCGGGCCGCAAAGGCGAGATCGCTGCCGAGACCGAACGCCTGCTGGCCGACCACGACGCTATGGACCTCATCAACAACCACTTTATCCCCGCCCTCGATGAGGTCGGAGTCCTCTTTGACCAGGGCAAGTTCTTCTTGCCGCAGCTCATGGCCTCGGCCGAGGCCGCACGCGTGGGCTTCGACACCATCAAGCGACTGATGCCCGCCGGCGAGATTGCCGATAAAGGCAAGATCTGCGTGGCCACCGTTAAGGGCGACATCCACGACATTGGCAAGAACATCGTCAAGATGCTGCTCGATAACTACGGCTATACCGTCTTTGACCTAGGCCGCGACGTCGATCCGCAGGAGGTACTCAAGACCGTCAAGGAGCGCGATATCAAACTCGTCGGCCTCTCGGCGCTTATGACTACCACGGTCGTCGCCATGGAAGAGACCATCAAGCTGCTTCATGCCGAGGTTCCGGGCGTCAAGATCATCGTAGGCGGCGCCGTACTCACCCCCGAATACGCCAAGCAGATTGGCGCGGACTACTACGCCAAGGACGCCGCCGAAAGCGCGCGCATCGCCGAAGAGGTCTTTGGGCAGTAACACAACGGAAACAACCGAGCACCAAAACGTGCCGCATGCGCCACTTGGCACGTGCGGCACGTTAGAATAGATAAGACTATGCTCGTTTTGGCAGATAGGAGCGCAAGGATGGCGATCACGCCCGCAGAAATCGCGGAAACCCGCGGCATGGTTGAGGAGCAGAACCTCGACATCAGGACCATCACCATGGGTGTTTCGCTCATGGGTTGCGGCGACGAGAACCTCGACCGCATGTGCACGAAGATCTACGACCACGTGACGCACACGGCTGAGCACCTGGTCGAGACCGCCGAGAACCTCGAGCGCGAGTACGGTATCCCCATCGTCAATAAGCGCGTTTCCGTCACCCCGGTGGCGCAGGTTGCCGCGTGCTGCAAGGATGAGGACCTCACCCCCATCGCGCATGCCCTCGACCGCGCGGCCGAGACGCTCGGCATCGACTACCTGGGCGGCTTCTCCGCACTCGTCCAGAAGGGCATCGGCGACGCCGATCGACGCGTCATCCAGTCCATCCCCCAGGCGCTCGCCACCACGAGCCGCGTCTGCTCCAGCGTCAACGTCGCCAGCCTGCGTGCCGGCATCAACATGGACGCCGTGCTCATGGCCGCGCAGACCATCATCGACGCCGCCAAGCTCACGGCCGACCAGGATTCCGTCGGCGCTTCCAAGTTTGTCTGCTTTGCCAACATGGTCGAGGACTCCCCGTTTATGGCGGGCGCCGTCCACGGCGGTGGCGAGGCCGACGCCGTCATCAATGTAGGCGTCTCGGGCCCCGGCGTTATGGCCGCTGCCTTGGAGACGCTACCCGATTCCGCCTCGATGATGGAGGTTGCCGAGAAGATTAAGCAGACCGCCTTTAAGATCACCCGCGCCGGCGAGCTCATGAGCCGCGAGGCCGCCCATCGTCTGGGTGTCGAGAAGGGCATCGTCGACCTGTCACTGGCTCCCACGCCCGCCATCGGCGACTCCGTTGCCCGCATCCTCGAGATCATCGGCGTGGGCACCTGCGGTGGCCCCGGTACGACCTGCGCGCTCGCCATGCTCAACGATGCCGTCAAGAAGGGCGGCGTCATGGCCAGCTCCAGCGTGGGCGGCCTCTCGGGTGCCTTTATCCCCGTGTCCGAGGACGCCGGCATGATCGCCGCCGTCGAGGCCGGCGCGCTTTCGCTCGAGAAGCTCGAGGCTATGACCTGCGTGTGCTCCGTTGGCTTGGACATGATCGCCATCCCCGGCGACACCCCGGTCGAGACCATCGCCGGCATCATCGCCGACGAGATGGCCATCGGCGTCATCAACAACAAGACCACGGCCGTCCGCGTGATTCCTGCCATCGGCAAGGGCGTGGGCGACTGCGTCGAATACGGCGGTCTGTTCGGCCGTGCGCCCATCATGCCGGTGAACCCCAACGCCGGCACCGTGCTTGCCCACCGTGGTGGACGCTTCCCGGCACCGCTGAACTCGCTGAAGAACTAGCTGAGGGGGACTGGCGAGGAGCCCCGGGGAGGGCAATTATATAAGGTCGCCTGCTCGGACAGTCCTGACTCGCACGGAGAGCACATTAAGTGCTCTCCGGCTCGTGCGGAACTCGCGATCGACCTTATATAATTGCCCTCCCCGGGGCTCCCGCACAACGGGACCTCAGTTGGGTTCTATCCCGGTTGCAGTCGCTTCGCTCCTGCACCACTTGGCTGGTGCGGCGGTTTGGCGTTGGAACGGTTCTTTTTCTGATATATGCTGGTTGCGGCTCTTCTTTTGGGAGGAGTCGCTTTTTTGTTGCTAGGAGGTTGGCCCGTGGTTGATGGGGACGCTCGCTCTGAGCTTCTTTCCGCTGATTGGAATGGCGAATGGATGCGCCTGCAGGCTGGTCGGCGGCGGGCTGATGATTCTTTTGAGTGGGATAAAAGGGCTCGGCATTTTCGGCCGCTTGAGACTGCTCCGTATGCCCGGGACTTTATTAAGCTGTTGGCGTTAAAGCCTGGTGAATCCGTGCTTGATATGGGGTGTGGGGCTGGGTCGATTGCTATTCCGCTTGCTCAGGCTGGGCATCCTGTGATTGCAGCCGACTTCTCCCCCGCTATGTTGGGCACCCTTGATGCCGGCATTGAGTATTACGGGCTCGAGGATCTTATTACGCCACTTGAGCTTGCTTGGGATGACGATTGGGATTTGGTTGGACCGGTCGCAAAAGCGGTGGATGTTGCCTTTGCCAGTCGGTCGGTTACGACGACCAATCTAAAAGGTGCGCTTGCCAAGCTTGATCGTACGGCTCGTCGGCGTTGTGCTGTCACGATGGTCGCCAACTCCAGCCCGCGCTATGATCTGCACCTGATGAACGCTATCGGCGCCTCGGTTACCTGCAGTAATGGCTTTGTGTATGCTTTTAATATCCTCATTCAGATGGGTGCCCTGCCGCAGGTTACGTACTTTGAATCGCCTCGTCGCGATACCTTTGACAGCCTTGAAGCGAGCGTGGCGGATTTTTCCCGTATGCTCGAGCATGGCAACGAGGATAAGATCGACTGCCTGCGCGACTACATCGCCCAACACATGATTGAGAACCCCCATGCCGGTGAGCCGGGCTCCAAGGGTGTGCCGCAGGGACGCTACATGCTCGACCACGTCCGCAAGGTCCGTTGGGCATTTATTGCATGGGAGCCGGTCTCTGCGCCCAGTTCATAGCCTGTTCGCAGCCCGCACCGCCCACTCACTCGGCATCCGCATTCTTTTTGAACTGGGCAAACGCGCCCCACACCGCGCCGTTCCTGCGCTATCGTGGGACAGCTCACGTAGATTAAGGCCCCGTCGCGGGGCGCCCCATACATAGAAAGCGAGAACCCATGGCACTGACAGGAGCCCAGGTCAAGCAGCTTCGCAGCATGGCCCATCACCTCAACCCCGCCATCATCATCGGCAAGTCCGATGTCAACGAGGGCACCGTCGAGCAGACGGTCGCCTACCTGGAGAAGCACGAGCTCGTTAAGTGCTCCGTGCTCGATGGCTCCAGCCTTTCCGCCCGCGAGGCCGCCGAAGAGCTCGCTGAGCGCTGCCACGCCGAGGTCGTTCAGGTTATCGGCCGCAAGTTCTCGCTGTATCGCGAGTCCTCGCGCAAGGACATCGAGAAGATCAAGCTCGTCTAAGAGCCAATGATTCGGCGAGCCAACATATAGCAAGCTTACGGGTGCCCAAGTACTTCGGGCGCCCGTTTTTTATCGCTCGACCAGCACGCGATTGAGCCGCCCCTCCACCAAGCGCTCGTATAGACGCCGCGTCTCGGGCTCGGGCACGCCATTGACCTGCTCCCTCAGATGGTGCATATGCCCGCTGTACAGTTCGACGATATCGCGCCGCCGCCCCGCCGCACTGTAGACGCGCATGGCGCAGCGCACCATATCCTCACGCGCCGTTTCCTGCCGAAGCCCTGACTCCGCCAGCCAAATCGCCGACTGCAGATCGTTTTCTTCTAGAGCGGCATTTGCTCCCCTAATCATGCAATCGATGTACTTTGACTGCATAATGCGTCGCATACGCAAAAAGTAGGTGGGATTACAGCCATTGGGAACATACAGCGGTCCGGCATAAAGCTGCTCAATCTTAAGGCAAAGCTCAACTAAATGGGGCCCGCGCGCACCCGTGCGATTTCCCAAAACCTCACGGCTTATCTGGTCAAACAGCCGCACATCGGTCTTGACGTAGTCGCCGTTGAGTCCGATGCATTCATTTTGGATGAGTACACACGACTTGCCATCCGGCGTCGGCCCCAAAGCCGACCGCAAGCGCGATATCGTCGAGTACAGGTTATTGCGGGCGCTATTAAACTCGGCATGGGGCCACAGCTCCATTGCCAGCGTCTCGCGGTCGACGAGCGCGTCCATGCCCAGTGCAAGCCGCTCGGCAAGTGTCGCCGCCTTCTTGCGGCGCCACATTTTGTCCGTGATGGGAAACCCGTCGCGCTCGGCGCGAAACGCACCAAACATGCGAATCTCGATATGGTCGATGGTATCAACGGCTTCAACCTCGCCGGCCTGGAACAGGCGCTCGCCCTCCCCTTCCAAATCGTCGCGCAGCGAGTACCGCGACAGCTCGCGCACGGGAAGCTTCTTGCGTATCCTGGCCGCCGGCTCGCCCAGACAATGCATGGCAAGGCGCGCAAAGAGCCGATACGATGGCTCTAGAATCCCCGCACGATTCATGGACATCCAGGCCGCAAGGTCGCTGTCTCGGCCCGCACAGGCCAAATGCAGCGCCACCATCCAGGCTTCTGCGCCACCAACCTGCGTCTGGCTTATATCGAGTAGCTCCGCTTCCTCGCGCACCGAAACCATCGAGGTGTTACGCAGATATGCCGCGCGCTCCAGCAGCAATGCGTTATCGCGCATATACGCAATCGACTCCTCGGCAAGTTTGAGCACTTGGACCGCACGGAACTTTGCATTAACCGGCCGTCCCTCTGCCAGCGACTGCCAGCCTTCTAGCAACAGGCCAAACAACTGAATCTGGTTGTCGCGCATGCGCACGGCAAAACGATCGAGCTCGTTGAACGCCGCGTCGTCGGTTACCGGCAAGCCGGAAAGGAGCCGCCGTGCCGCCAACACCATGCGCACCCAGATAGCCATCGCCTTAAGCCCACGTACGTCGAGCGCCTCCCGCACCACCGTCATCTCGTCGTCGCGCTCGTCGGTTCCCGCAAACGACCCGTCAAAGAGCTCCACCAGCATGCTATCGGCCCGTATAACAATCCCCGCGATGTCGAGCTCGCAGTCGTAGGCCTTGCTCGTTTTGAGCTGCTGTAGAACGCCGCCGTCATCTCCCCGCTCGGTCAGGCATCGCTTGACCTCGATATGCGCAGACAACATATCGAGTGCGGTATGGGATGTCTCGATTTCTGGCACGGCCAGGTTCGTAGGGAGCCCAAGCCCGTTGTCCCCATAGCAAACAGCCGTCAGTGTCTGGGCCACCCTCCATGAAACAGGGTCTATTTCGCAGGCCGCCCGTTCGCCCCCGCGCTCGATGACCGATGCCATATAGCGAGCGAGCTTTGTATTGGACACGCTGACCGCTGCCAGATATACGCCAAGCGCCTCGGCAGGCGTTGGCTCTGGAGCCGAATCGTCGGCATCGATCGTGCCCAGCGCCGCTCGGCAGATATCGGCCCCGTGCCCCGTCAGAGCCAGATCGACCCCATACTGCCCAGCAAGTTCAAGGACCGCCCCACGGTCCAAAAAGGCATCCGCCAGGCCCATCGCCGCATCGCATCGGCCCGCCTTAAGCAAAATCCGGGCCGCCCTCGGAACAAGTTCGGGGCGAACCTCGGCCACCAACTTGCGCAAGCGCAAGCGTCCGTTATCCTCCGTGCCCAGACACGTAAAACTCCGCTCGGCGGGATCCAAGCCAAAGATCGGGTAGTCGCGTACAAAGTAGGACTGGTCGACCATCGACAACCTCACCCCACAAGCCTCGAGTTCTGCGATATTGCCCTCGCCCATCAAAACCATAAGACATGCCACGCAAAACAGCGCATTATTGTCGAGCGAAGCCAGATCGACAAGTGCCGCGCCATATACGTTGACAATCTCGTTTTCGAGCAGACCGGCTACGTCGCCTTGGCCATACAGACCCGTCTGCAATGCCGAAACGAGCTCGGGCACGCCCTGCGTGAGCTGATAAAAGTCGAGCGATGTGCTGATCGAAAACGCCGATGCCCACGCCGAATACTCATAGGCATGCACCTTGAGCATCTGCGCATTGATCTTAACCGAATCGCCCAGCCCATGAATCAGCTGACGATTTGAAGGACGACAGGAGATAAAGACCCCTATCCCCATAGCGCGCAGGCCGCGAATCCTGTCGATGAGGTCTTCGGTATCGTGCTGATCGAGGTTTGGCACATTATCAATCGCGATAAGGGAGTGCGGTTTGTCTTTGAGTTCTTCGGTAACCACCTCGAGCTGCATAAACACCTCGCGCCCAATGGCGCGATCGGCCTCGATAATCCGCACGAGGCCTCGCGTCGGGTCGCATTTAACCTCATGGGTGTACTGCAGCAGCACCGAGGTCTTCCCAAACCCGTCGGGCGCATAAAGAACCACGATGCCGGCCTTTCGGCCCTTGGTGATAAGCTCATTCATCAAGCGTTCGCGTCGCACCATATAGCCTCCGCCCAGCGGCATCAGCTCGAGGTCGTCTATACCGCTCAAATCGTTTACCATGCCCGCTCCTCAACTCGACCGTATGGACACTGTAGCCGCAAGACCATACAAGCCGCGCTATGAATAGAGCGACCTTGTGTTTTAGGTTGTCTTTTGGTACGCAAGCGGCAAGTTTTTGTACAGCGAGGGCCGATTGTTATTAATCCCCCGACTAATCGGTCTTTAAGCAGGTAAATGAGCTTGTCAGCTTGTCCCATCTAAGCGGCAGTGTAACGCAAATGAACAAGGTTCAGCTATGTCATTCAACTCGCCTAGCACCCGCTACCGTCTACGACCTTTTAGTGGCATTTTTGCATAGAATCTGATATGGAATGAATCAAGCTGTTGGGCATCCGGCATTCGTCAAGCTTGCGGCAAGATTTTGGTCAAGTGGACAGAAGGGGATAGCAAAAAGGCCCCCGCAAAGCGGAGGCCTTAGGCAAGGCTATGTCGAGGTGCAGGATTCGCGCTACTCGCAGAGCGAAAGGGCGGCCTCGTCGGCAACGACAACGCAGTTGATGTGCAGCTGCAGGATCGAAGCCGGGCACTCGGGCGTAACCGGACCATAGCACATATCGTGCACGGCCTGAGCCTTGGCCTCGCCGTTGGCGACGACCAGGATCATGCGGGCATACATGATGGTCTGGGTACCCATGGTGTAGGCCTGACGGGGAACATCGTCGATGCTGTCGAACAGGCGGCTGTTGGCCTGAATGGTGCTCTCGGTAAGGTCGACGCAGTGCGTGCCCTTGGAGAAGTGGTCATCGGGCTCGTTGAAGCCGATGTGGCCGTTGTTGCCAATGCCGAGCAGCTGCAGATCCGGGTAACCGGCGTCTGCGACGATCTTGTCGTACTCAGAGCAGGCAGCGGCGGCGTCGGGGTTGGAACCATCGGGCACATGCGTGTTGTTCAGGTCAATGTTAATGTGATCGAAGAAGTTCTCGCGCATGAAGTAGTGATAGCTCTGGGGATCGTCATGCGAAAGGCCGCGATACTCGTCCAGGTTGTAGGTGCTGACCTCGGCAAAGTCGACGTCGCCCTTCTTGTACCAAGCAGCGAGCTGCTTGTAGGCACCGATCGGGGTGGAGCCGGTGGCAAGACCCAACACGCAGTCGGGCTTGAGGATAACCTGCGCCGAGATAATATTGGCGGCCTTGCGGCTCATATCCTCGTAGTCTTTAGCTTTAATGATCTTCATTACGCGTCCTTTCTCGTACAAGAGAGGCAAGGCTCCCTTACAAGCACTTGCCCGCGGCCCGCGTCGGCCGCAACCAACGTGTGCGGCCACCAGGGCGAGGTCGCGTAATGTATGTGTCTCGTGTCTAACCGCGTCGAGGCCCCTGCCCGTCCACGGTGACCCAAAGCCTTTTAGCTTCGGACAAATTCCATCTTGCCACGGGGGGCGTCCTCTTTCAAGGGCGCCCTCCGTAAACGTGTTTGAATTGTAGGCTAATGGCCACGTGCACTTGCTAGCGCTCGCGAGCAACGATGAGCTGGTCCATCTCTTCGACATGCACGCCAACGGAGCCCTTGATGCTCGAGAACTCAACGGAGTTGCATACCAAGATGGGAACCGTCACATCGTAGCCCTCGGCAGCAATTGCCTCGCGATCGAACTCAATGAGTACATCGCCCTTATGGACGATGTCACCCACTTGCGCATATACGGTAAAGTGCTTGCCCTCGAGCTGAACAGTGTCCAATCCAACGTGGATGAGCACGTCCAGGCCATCGACCGTGTTGAGCGCAACGGCGTGTCCCGTGGGAAAAATGGCCTCGACCTTGGCGTCTGCCGGCGCAATCACGCGCGTGCCGGTAGGCTGAATCGCCACGCCCTGGCCCAAAAGGCCGGTGGCAAACGTCTGGTCATTGACCTCGGACAACGGAATGACATCGCCCGAGATGGGAGCATCCAGCGTAAGGACTCGACCACGCATACCAAAAGACCTTAGGACCTTAGTGAACATGCTCCCCCTCGGACATACCAATCAATCAAAATAACCTTATTAGTTTACCACTTGGCACCCGTTTTTGACCATTAGGGAAGTTCGCGCTTGACAACCTCGACGATGTCGTCGACAACGCGCTGGGTCAGCTCGTGTGTCTCGGCCTCAGCCATCACGCGGACCAGCGGCTCGGTACCGCTCGGGCGCACCAGAATGCGGCCGCGGCCGTCAAGCTCCTTCTCGGCAGCAGCGACGGCATCCCAGATAGGCTGGCAATCGTCCAGACCAGCCTTGTTGTCGGAATGCACGTTGACAAGCACCTGCGGGTACTTCTTCATGATGCCGGCAAGATCGGTGAGGGTACGACCGGTGCGCTTGAGCACGGCCAGCAGCTGCAGAGCCGTCACCAAGCCGTCACCGGTGGTGTTGTGCTCCAGGAAGATGATGTGGCCTGACTGTTCGCCGCCGATGACGGCGCCGTCCGCGAGCATGCGCTCAAGAACATAGCGATCGCCCACGGCGGTCTGGACCATCTCGAAGCCCTGCTCCTTCATGGCAATGGAGAAGCCCAGGTTGCACATAACAGTCGAGACAATCTCGGAGTTGGCGAGCTTGCCGCGAGCGGCAAGGTCAGAACCGCAGATAGCCAGGATGTAGTCACCATCGATCTCATTGCCCTCGCTGTCCACGAACAGTACGCGGTCGGCGTCGCCGTCGTGGGCCAGGCCGATGTCAGCATGGGTGCGCAGCACGAGCTCGCGCAGGGGCTCGAGGTGAGTGGAGCCGCACTCAACATTAATGTCAGTGCCGCAGTAATCGGTGTTGATGGCATGGACCGTGGCACCCAAGCGCTGCAGCGCGGCGGGCGTAGTCTGGCAAGAAGCGCCATGGCCGCAGTCGACGGCAACGACCAGGCCGTCGAGCCTCAGGCCATCAAGCGTATCGATGGCGTGGTCGACATATGCCTTGCGGGCATCCTTCATCTTAATGATGTGGCCCACGCCGGCACCGGTCGGCAGCGTGTCGGCAGCCATGGCTTCTTCGGACATGACCCAGGCGCTGATCTCTTCCTCGACAGCATCGGGAAGCTTCATGCCCTTGCGGCTAAAGAACTTGATGCCGTTGAACTCCGGCGGATTATGCGAAGCAGAGATGACGATGCCGCCGTCGAGCTCGTTCTGAACGGTGAGCAGCGCCACAGCAGGCGTGGGGATAACGCCGCAGCAATGCGGGCGGCCGCCCTCGGCCATAATGCCGGCGGTCAGAGCACTCTCGAGCATGGTGCCCGAAAGGCGCGTGTCACGGCCGATGCAGATGTCCGGACCAAGAAACTTGGTCGCCGCGCGACCCAGACGAAACGCGAGGTCGCACGAGAGGTCGGCATTGGCGACGCCACGGACGCCGTCGGTACCGAAGATGTTCTGGGGCATAGGATCGCTCCTTCCCTAGCAGGCGATATGCAACCGCCCACCCTAGTCGAAAAAGAAAAGCGGGACCCGCCGAGGAATCGGCAGGCCCCGCTTGTACATTGTATCTCGAAAGGAGATAAAACCTTAGCGCTTGGAGAACTGGGGAGCGCGGCGGGCCTTCTTGAGGCCGTACTTCTTGCGCTCGACCACGCGAGCATCGCGCGTAAGGAAACCGGCCTTCTTGAGGTCAGCACGGTAGTCGCCAGCATTCAGAAGAGCGCGAGCGATGCCCAGGCGCAGAGCGCCAGACTGACCGGAGATGCCGCCGCCATCGCACAGAGCGATAACGTCGAACTGACCGGCGGTGTCGGTCACCTTGAAGGGAGCAAGGGCGTTCTCAACGAGCTGATGACGGCCGAAATACTGCTCGGCGTCACGCTTGTTGATGGTCACCTTGCCGGTGCCGGGGACGAGACGGACGCGGGCGACGGCGTTCTTACGACGGCCGGTACCCTGGTAAACAACGGTGTTCTCAGCCATCTTTAAGCCTCCAGCTCAATCTTCGTGGGGTTCTGGGCAGCATGCGGATGCTCGGCACCAGCGTAGACCTTAAGCTTGGTCATCTGGGCACGGCCGAGGGTGGTCTTGGGCAGCATACCGCGAACGGCGCGCTCGATGACCTTCTCCGGGTGCTTCTCCATAGCCTGGCGGAAGCTCTCAGCCTTGAGGCCGCCGTTGTAGCCGCTGTGGCGATAATAGGTCTTCGTGTCGGCCTTGTTACCGGTAAGCTGGACCTTATCGGCGTTGATGACGACAACGAAGTCGCCGCAGTCGCTGTTGGGCGTGAACTGGGGCTTGTTCTTACCGCGCAGGATCATTGCGATCTGGGTGGCAAGACGGCCCAGGACAGCACCATCGGCGTCGACGAGAACCCAGTTGCGCTGGACCTCGCCCTGCTTGGCGTAGTGAGTCGATTTCGAAATCACTTAGACTCCTCCATGTACAGTACGTGTTGTTACAGAGATTCACGGGGCTCTGCAAGTAACCCGTCCATATTACCCCGCTCGCCGTACGAGTCAACAGGTATTTTGGCTCCGACCAGAGTTTCTGCACATGTCATCCACGAGCCGTGACGTTGCAGCGCTAGCGCTCAACAAACTCCTGGATCTCCGCGAGCAAACGCTTTGCCTCCTGACGGCCCTGGATATACAGGCCCAAAAGCTTTGCCGGATCGTGCTCGACATGGCCGACCTCGACCGGCTTTTGCGGAGCGACGACCAACGCACGGCCCTCGCGCTCATACTTCCACAGGTGCATGCGCTGGATGTTGTAACGGTCATGGCGCGTCTCGATAGCCTCGAGCAGATAGGGGTAGTCGGCATAACGCGCACGCGCGGCCGGCAAAAACTCGTAGGGCTTTTTCTCATACGAACGGTCCTGCGTGACGATGACGACCGCACGGTCGAAGCCCGCCTCTTCCAGCACATGCTCGATGGGGACCGAATCGGCCACGCCGCCGTCGACGTATTTGTGCCCGTTAATCTCGACCGGCGGCGTCACCAGCGGCAGCGAGGTCGATGCGCGCACAGCGTCGAGATCGAGCACGGCGCTTTTGACCGGCAGGTAGGCAGCGGTTCCAAAGAGCATGTCCGTCGCGACAGCGTACATCTCGATGGGGCTGGCGTCGAACGTCTCGCTGTCAAAGGGATCCAGGCGGTCCTGGACATCGTTGAAGATAAAGTCGTAACCCACAATGGAGCCCGTGGACGCAAACGATGCGGCGCCCATGAAGCGGTTGTCGTTGCAGAAAGCCAGGTTGATGCGGTTGGCACGGCCGATCTGGTGCGACTTGTAGTTCACGCCGTTGAGGGCGCCGGCCGATACACCGTAGACAGCCGGAATCTCGACGCCAGCCTCCATGAGAACGTCGAGCACGCCCGCGGTAAACTGCCCGCGAAAACTGCCACCCTCCAAGACGAGCGCGACCTTGCCGGCGTTCTTTGCCTTATCTTCTGCAGTCATGTTGACCTCCTGCGATTGCGTTTTGGCTTTCTTCTACCCAGTTTTGGGATGGCGAGCGCATGGGTTTTTTGAGGCGGCAGGTGAAGCGGAAAGTGTGTCCCAGTTTGAGGCGGGATTCCGGGATGCACTTTCCGCTTGAGGCGTCATCCGGAAACTACGTCCCAGTCTGAGCGTGAATTCTGGGATGGACTTTCCGCTTGAGGCGTCATCCGGAAACCGCATCCCAGTCTGAGCCGGAATTCCGGGATGGATTTTCCGCCTGGGCCGCCGTTGGGAAAGTATGTCCCGGCCTGCGTTGCCAAGGTGTTTTCTTTACGCCCGCGCCCTGCACAGAGTTCGATTCTCCGCGGTACGGGGCTTGCGTTGAAGCGGGGCATGGCAGGCTGAGATTCGATAAACATCGCATCTGTTCTGGGCTGGGGCTTTGCGCGGAGAATCCGCGTATTTGCTTCGCAAATACGCACCGGCTTCGGCCGCCTGCCGGCGTCCTCGCCCGCGGGCTAAAAACGCTTACGCGTTTTCTTTACGCCCGCGCCCTGCACAGAGTTCGATTCTCCGCGGTGCGGACAAGAAATAAAAAGGCAGGTAGATATGAGTATCTACCTGCCTGTTACTTATGGTGGAGGCGCGGAGAATCGAACTCCGGTCCACGAAAGCCCCCTGATTGGCATCTCCAAGCTCAGTCGCTGGTTTAGTCTCGGACGCTTTGCGCGCAGCGACACGCTCGCGACGTCCTAACCGGTTCGGTCTTAGCCCGCGCCATACCGATTACGTGCGCAGGAGCATTCCCCTAAGATGACGTCGCGCCGGTGTCGGGGAAATCACCGGGTTGACGCGCCGCTATAAATTAAGCAGCGAGAGCCATAGGCTCAAAAGAAGAGTTGTTGTCAATTCAATTTGACGGTACCCCTGTTTAACGAGGCGAGGAGACCTCGGCTTGCTTCCTCTCTCAGAGCTATCGTGTCGAAACCAGTCGCCCCCGAATGTCGGGAAAGTCTGGATGGTATCGGGCCTGCAAACACCCGATAACCGTCGACTTTTCAAGGAACATACGGGGCGAGCCCCGCTTGTGGAGTGTTATCTTACCACGTTCTGAAAGCGGACAGCTGTTCTATGCACGAGCTGTGAAGACCCCAATGTGCGCCGCACTTCGCACTTTTGTTACCGATCGCGTCACGTATATTTTCGCCAAGCAAAATTGACCCGTCGAAAGGACCGTTATGGATACCAAGCAGCAACTCGTCGATGCCCTCGCAGGCCTGGGCTCAACCATTACCGAAGCTATGGATGTCATCGAGGGCTTTGTCCCCTGCGGACATCCCGCCCTCACGGTATCGAACGCACTCGTCGCGCTGGACGTTGACGATGATGCAGCTCTCGCCCAGCAGCTTGAGACCGTCGAGGGCTTTATCGACCACGTGAGTGAGAACCGCGGCGTGGCCGCCTACCACGGTATCGAGCTCGAGCTCGCGGGTCCCAAAGCCGATCTGCTCGCAGCAATCCGCGAGGTAGGCGCCCTTATGCAGACCGCAGGCGTCAAGAACACCCAGGTCAACGAGTGGGTCTACCGCAGTCTGGCAGCACTCGACAGCTCCGACGAAAAGGCAGCCGAGCAGCTCGCAGAAAGTCCCGCCATTAAGGCCGAGCTTTTGTAAATAGAAGGCGCGGGTCCCTTGGCGCATCGTCGTCCAAGAGGCCCACAAACAGTTCGCGTCAACCGATAGCCGCGCCGCCGCGTTCGGCCAAAGCCAGAATCGGCATCATTTGGCGCGGGGTCTTTGCTGCAAGATCGGCATGTTCGAGCAGCTTGCGATCGTTGGTCACCAAGTAATCGACCTGCGCGCGCTTGCACGCGGCGAGCACCAAGTTGTCCTCGTAATCGCGATAGAGCGCTAAGTATTTGTCGGCCAGCCAAAGGTCCGACGCATCTGCACCCACGGCCGTGGCGTTTTCGGTCATGTTCCGAACAAACGCCAACGCCGCATCGCCAATTGCACGGGCAGATGCCTCGTCGAGCGCTTCCCCACTGGCAAGAACGCTACGCTTCAGCTCGTGTTGGACAACGTACAGCACGTCCTTGGCGATATGCACCGGAAAGAACAGCAATGCCCCCGCCTCCGCCGCCTGCCCAATAAACGCACGCGCGGCAAGCGACTCAGCATGGTCGACGCAAAACGAATCAACCCATACGTTGGCATCCAAACGCAAAAGGCCTGCGCCCGGACGACACCGATGCCGTCTGGGCGCAGGCCAGATAACGTGGGCGAACACGTCTGCTAACGCAGGTACGCCTTTGCGTTGCCCAGGCTGTAGGCGATCGTTGAGCCGTTGTGCAGCAGTGACGACGTCTGCGGAGTGATCATGCCGGTAATACCCAATGCCAACAGCGCCGAGTTGGTGAGCATCACCTTGGAATACGAACTCGTCAGACGGTCGATGAGACCCTGGCTCATGCGGCGCAGGCGCACGATCGCGGCCAGATCCGTATCGGTCAGGATGATATCGGCGACTTCCTTGGCGATGTCGCTTCCGCCACCCATGGCCAGGCCCACGTCGGCCAAACCGAGCGCCGGCGAATCGTTGACGCCGTCGCCCACCATGGCAACATGGCGCCCCTCGCTCTTAATGCGTTCCACATAGGCGTACTTGTCCTCGGGCAGCAGTTCGGCCTTAAACTCGTCGACACCCGCCTCGCGCGCAATGCGCTCGGCCGTGCGCTCGGAATCGCCCGTGAGCATAACGACATGCTTGACGCCCAGCGCATGCAGGTCGGCGATGGCCTCACGGACCCCAGGCTTGAGCGGATCTTCGATGCCGAGCACGCCGACGACCTTTCCATCGACCGCCAGATACAGCGGCGACAGGCCCTGCATCTGGGACTCAATGCGCTCCTTGATGTCGGATTCGAGCTGTGCGCCCTCGTCCTCAAATACAAAGTGCGCGGAACCGATGATGGCGCGACGTCCTTCAATGGACGAAGCGATGCCGTGCGCCACGATGTACTCGACAGCGGCATGGCGCTCGCGGTGCTCGAGCTCGCGCTCGCATGCCGCATTGACCACGGCGCGCGCCACCGGATGCGGGAAATGCTCCTCCAGGCAAGCGGAAAGGCGCAGGACCTCATCCTCGCTCCAGCCATCGGTGGTGAGTACGCAGGCAAGACGCGGCTGCGCCTCGGTGAGCGTGCCGGTCTTATCAAAGACAATGGTGTCGGCCTTGGCAAACGACTCAAAGTACTTCGCGCCCTTGACCATGACGCCCATCTTGGCAGCATCGCTCATAGCGGTCATGACGGCAACGGAACCCGTGAGCTTGAGTGCGCACGAGTAGTCGACCATCAGTGCCGCCGAGGTCTTGATGAGGCTGCGGGTAGTAAGCGCAACTAGGCCCGCGAGCAGGAAGTTCCACGGGACGATCTTGTTGGCAAGGTCCTCCATATGCGACTGGCCCTCGGACTTGAGCGAGTCGGCCGTCTGCACGAGCGAGACGATTGAGCGCAGTTTGGTTTGCGCCGTATTGGCGCGCACGCGCACCAAGATGCCGCCGTCTTCCACGACGGTACCGGCGAACACGTCGTCGCCCACGCTGCGCTCGACGGCCAGCGGCTCGCCGGTCAGGGTCGCCTGGTTGACCATAGCGCTCCCCTGCTCGACAACACCGTCGATGCAGATGGACATGCCGGTGCGCACGGCGACCAGATCGCCGGGCTCAAGCTCGGTCGCGGCAACGCTTACCTCGGTGTCGCCGACAACCTTTTGCGCCTTGTCGGGCACATCGAGCAGCGAGTTGATGAGCTCGTTTTCACTCATGGCGCGGGTGTAGTCCTCGAGCAGCTCGCCCACGTTGAGCAGGAACATCGTCTGGCCCGCGGTGTCGACATCACGCTTGACGAACGAAATGCCGATGGCCGAAGCGTCGAGCACGGGAACGGTCAGGCGCGGCTGCGCGAGCTCACGGAGGGCGGCGCGCAAAAAGGTCATGTAACCGGCCACGACAAACACCGCACGCAGGGGCGTGGGCAAAAACCAGCGACGTGCGTAGTGGGCGCCGACAAGTGTGGCAAGATCCATGACGAGCTTGTGCTTGCGCGGCTCGAGTTGTATCACGTAGCCCGTCTTTGCGTCGGCAATGGCCTGAGCGTCGAGCGCACCGACGGCGGCCAGCACGGCATCGCGTCGCGGCTCGTCGTACTCCAGCGCCATCTGGCCAATGCGGCCATACACGCGCACCTTGCGCACGCCGTCGATGTCGCCACCAAGCTTAAGAAGCGCATCGAGATCGCTCTCTGGCACAGGACCCGCCAACTGGAGGCGGGTCCTGCCGGGGATCTCGCTGATAATCGAGAATCTCATAGTTTGTGCCTGGAAGCGCTACTCAGCTGCGTTGTCCGCGGCGGCCTCGCTCTGGGTGATGTAAGCAGCCTCGGCAACCATGTCGTCGACATTAGCCTTGGCCTGCTCGACCATGTCCTGGTAGCCGTTCTTGATGCGCATACCGCACGCAATACCCTGCACGCAGGCATTCTTGACCGGAGCGCTGGTAAGCAGCTTGATGCCGGCCGTGCCAAGCAGAAAACCGCCACCAACAAGCAGGGTGTTAAACGTCGACTTCTTCATGTTGCTTCTCCCTTTTGCCGCATGGGGCGCGGCATGGTGCCTTAGCACCCGAGTTCATCAGTTAGCTCGAGCACGCTTTTTAAATACCTTAATTCTATCTAACTATCTAGGTCAGCCATGGCTAACCTTTTGAAAATTAAGGTTTCCCTTTCAGGCTAGGCCAGCGGGGCATCGCCC